>DASTOD010000293.1:0-6321 GCA_035762645.1 Binatia bacterium
GCGGTGCCGGGGTGTGTCGAACTCCCGAGAACGGCCAATCGCGACAGCCTCGGGACAATCTCCTTGAGGAGCTCGAGTTGTTTTCCGCTTAACTCTGGGTAAAGGGTTGACAAGCCCGTAATGTTTCCACCTGGGCGTGCAAGGCTGGAGACGAATCCCGAGCCAACCGGGTCATCATCAAACGACATGACAATGGGAATTGAAACTGTCGCTTGCTGAACGGCCCGGGTTACTGTCGGGCCACCAGAGACAATGACTTCTACTTTCAGGCGCACGAGTTCGGCGGCAAGCTCACTCAGTCGATCTCGTTTTCCTTCTCCATATCGATACTCAACGACAATGTCTTTTCCTTCACTGTATCCAAGCTCGCGTAGACCCTGCTGGAACGCCTCGGCACGAGACGCGACAGAAGAATGGGAAACAGCACTTAAAAATCCTATCCGAGCCACTTTCTTCGCCTGCTGCGCCTCGGCGAGGTGGAATGATATGAGAGCTAAAGTGACGAATACGAACGCGATGCCTTTGTAACGCATGCCCGCTCTTTTACTGCTGTTCGCTGCCGGTTGTCCAGCAGAATCAAGGCGATCGCCAAAGCCCCCGCCTTTGTTCCCGCGCCTGTCGACGGATCAACGCCCAGGCAATCTCGTAGCCGCACACCCGTCAGCCGCGTGCCTTTTTATCTAGAATATCTTCCCGACAGAGGCGTGGGTGTCGTAGTCGTGAACCTTGGCCACGACCGCAATAATCGGCAAGAGGGATGAACTAGATAACCAGAAAGAGGCAAGAGCCGTAAAAAAGAGGACGATGCGAGTGCATTGCGCCGATTATCATATTTGTCCGATTGTGTCATGCAAAGGTTCACATTTGGCTGCGCGCCATAAGAAGAATGCCTTTCTCTTGCTCATGTTCCCGGCGTTGCCCTTGGCACCTCCATTGCGTAACGCACAGATGCCCAAGTCAGAAACGGAATTTGGATCCATCTGACTCTGAGAAAAAGAAAGGAGATTAGGGGAATGATGAGTCCATTGAAACTGATGATTGGAGGGCTAGCGGTCGCTTTCCTGCTTACGGGTTGCGGAGCCGCGCGAACTCGTGGCGAAACTACGATAGGCTTGTCGGGCCTAGAACTATTCAGCGCCAGTGCTACAGCCCCCGGTACGCTGTTTGCTGGAAAGGATAACAAGCCCTGCAACTGCTGGACCACTACTGACAATGGCGGCGCCTGGACTGCTAGCGCCAGTTACACCGGCCAACCGGGCATCGGTTCGTCCGGTGTGTCAGTGACTGGCGGCAAATGGTTCTGGCAGGAAGCCAACGACGTTATTCATTTTGGAAAAGTGAAAGGGGGTCGGGTCAGATGGCCCGCTTCCGCCGATGCGGATCCTTTTGGATGCGGCAAAGGAGTCGCCAGTGTCACGCTTTCACTCACGGGCGTGTCCGAAGAGGGAACTTTCACGGGGTGTCTGGACGACACTCACCTCGATCCCAGAGCCGAGCCATTTGTTTTTCCTCCTAAGATGTGGGGCACTCTCACGCTTCAGCGAAACTAAGAAGCACGAATGACTTGAGAGCGCACAGTCCCAATGGGTTTGTTTTCAACACTTCAAGCCTAATACACGTCAAGTCTGATAAACGTGCTATTTCCGCGTGCAAATGACAGCGACGTATCGGAGGAAGCACCATACGCTACTCTGGCACTCTTGCACGAACTGTGATGGCTGGCCAACGACCGATTTCGTGGAGATGGTCAATCCAGAACAGCCCCCAATCGGCGATCACTGCGCCGGTTGCCTGAACTTACACTCCGACGGAGAATGTCACGGTAGCTCAACTAACTGACTGAGGCTTATCGTTCTATGACCTCTAGTCAAACCCAGATAAGCGTGCAACTTGGAACCGTGCGGCAATCGGTAACGGCTACGGGTCTGCCGAAGCAGCCGTTTTTTGATGCGACGGGCGCGAATCGCTGAGCTGATGGTTGTCTGGCCGCTAAATACTTAGCCATAGCCGTCAAAGTTTAACTCCGGGAAAAGGGACACTCAACGGGGCAGGCGAGAGCCATTATCCGGCTGAGCCGCCCGCTTGATCTTCTCAGGCCGCCGCAAGGTCCTTGACTGAGCAGTCAGGATGGGCGCCATTTGCTGACTTTCGCGGTCTTTAAAGAGTTGCGGACAAGCTTTTCAATTATGCCGAGATCGGGTTTTTCGAAGAGCTTCGTCGAGATTTCTGCGCTTGTTTCTTTATACTCAGATGGGTTTTGGAAAACACAGATATAGTCAACATCGCATGGATTGAGTTGCGAAGGCCGTTTGACGATCCAGCCTGCTTCTATTTTGTCGAGAATGGGCTGAAGAATTCGTCGTTTGTCGATCAAAGTCATGACACGCCCAGGTGTAACAATGAGCAGGGAGATAGATAACCGGATCCTTGTTCTTCCGACAATCTATTGAAAGATATATTTTTGTATATCGAATGGGCGATGAGAGGCCGCAATGCCTCCAAGGCGGATAACGTTAGAACGGAGTTCAACCCATGAACCACCATTTGAGAAAATGGAACCGCCCAGGACGCTCCACCGGCTTCTTGAGCAGGGAAAGATGCCGGCGTTTAGCTCGGTGGACAGTGGCGATTAACGAAAGCGATCTACGAAAGTGGTGAGGCGCCAGGACAGACACCTATCGGTCTAGCTGCCTTTGCTCAAAAGGAGGAAACCATGGAAACGAAGCTCACACCGGTAAAAGCAAGCATTTCTGACTTCGACCATTGAGCGCCTGCAGAAAAAGGAGAGGCTACTTAAATCCAGAGGATGCTACGGCGTTTCACCCGCTTCACGAATGCAACTCGACCACATCGCCGTCGGCTAGCGGATGGCCTCGGCCGACATGCTGTCCGTCGAACCCGGATTTGCCCCACACCCGCGCGTACTTTAGCGAGCGCTCCAGATCCCTGTGCACGAGCCGCGCAACGTCTTCCACGGTCTGGCCGCGGCGCAGTGTGAACGGCCGGTGCCGTTCCGGCGGTCGGCCCGGCACCTTCGTGTAGATGCGCACGATCCCGAGTTGGTGAAAAAGGAACGGACCGATCTCGCCCAGGCCCAGCCCGGTGTTCGCCGATACTGCAACAGCCGGATAGCGAAGCCCCGTTAACTCCAGGAACGCCCGCAGCTCGGTCTCCACACCCTCGAGGAGGTCCGCCCTGTTGGCGAGGAGCACGGAGGGAAGCCGGAGCGCGAAGGGATCTTCGTCAGGCTCCGCGGCCCCTCTGGCGGGCTCTCTTTCCGGCTCCCAGCGGTCGATAAGCGTCACGCGCTTTTCGCGCAAAATCGCGTGTAGGGCCTCTACCCTCTCAACGCACGCGGGGTCGCCGAGATCCACGACGAGCAGACATGCGTCCGCCGTCTGGAGCACGCTTGCAAGCCACGACACCGGGTGCTCGACCGAGACTGCCGGAAGGTCCACGAGCTGGAAGTGAATGTCCTCATAGGGCATCATACCCGGCTCAGGATACTGCGTGGTGAATGGATACGGAGCGGCTGACGCGCCTGAGCCCGTGAGCCTCGCATGCAGCGACGACTTTCCGGTGTTGGGCGGGCCGAGCAAGGCAATTTGTGCGGCGCCCTCGGGCTGAATCACTAGCGGCGGCCCACCGTGGGCCCCGCTCTTCTTTGGCCGCTCGAGCTCTTCGGAGAGCTCTTTGATGCGACGCTTGATGTCCCCCTGGAGGTGGTCAGTCCCCTTGTGCTTCGGAATAACGCGAAGCATCTCTCGGAGACGCTCAAGGCGCTCTCGCGGGTCGCGCGCCTTGCGGAATGCGGCCTCCGCGGCCTTGTACTCAGGCGTGAGGTTAGCCGGCATGATAGCATCGGCGCAGAGGCTAACGTTGTACCGTCGGGCTGGTCCGTCCGGCTGCGCCGGCGAAGTTCATCTTACGTCACCGACGCCAGTCGCGCCAGAATCAAGCAAGAAACGAACGCGGCCAGACCAGTCGGTTAGAATTCATCGTTACAGGGATGTCCGGACTCGGGGCTGGGAGGGCTCGAGGCGACCAGGAGGGAAGATAGCACGCTTTCGCCAGAGCTTGGCGTTAGTGTTTGAGGCCGCGTACTTCTTTCAGCTTGTATCCTCTAGCGTCCATACAATCCTGGAACGGCGGTGAGATGTGAGCCTCGTAGTGCTGCCAATAACTTGAGCTCCTCGGGCCGGGATTTGGCATGCCGGCACCTCTCTGTGCGTCCGATTTCATCGGTGCTGGCAAACTGGGTCAAGGGCATACCGCTTCGCGAGTTCGTTCCGACAAGCCATAACAGGATCCTCTAGGTCGGTCGCGCGCCGTGACGGATCTACAAATTCATACTCGTAGTATGTTCCCGGCCACAGACTGTGAAGGAAGAATATGCACCCATTCCCGCTGATGACGATGGCGACCAGCATCATGATCGGAGGGCTTTCAAGTCATGCCACCACTGCGGGTCAGGTCTGGCAGCAACCCATCGTAGCTCATCTCCAGCGCTTTAAGCCTGCGGCTCACCGTAACGCTCCCAGATACTTTGCAATCTCGTTCAGCCCATATCCCGTACTCGGGATCGCTCGCGCCTTTCGCCCATCTAGCGAAGGTCCCACCGGGCGCCGTTGTGTGTGAACACTTCTCGGATCCCGTCTTTCTCTTCGTTGCGATGGCTTTCGATGAACTCTTCACTGCCGTCCGATGATATACCGCACCGGATATTTCAATCCGAACGTCCGTGACATGAGGGGAAGTCATCCGGCGGCGATGCGTCGTTACAAGAGTTGACCTACATCTCTGCTTCATCTTTCCCGTGGACAGTCGCTAGGGAGTGGGTGTCAAGTAATACTTGAGCTGATTCTCACGGAATCCGATCTGAGTGAGGTTAAAGAAATCACGGCCCAGGAGATTGCGTCTAATACTAATACTGCTGAAGCCAATCTCCAGATTAAAAGCGCCGATGCCCGGGAGATTAAGTTGAATGTGGTGGAGATACGCTTCGATGAAATTTCCAGCCGTTGTGTTGTACCGCTGGGTTTTATCATTGATTAGCGTGATCCCCAATGAGGTAATAAGGAACCCGTTGAATAATGACTTTTGGGCACCGGAATCGAGATAAGCATCCACATCGATCTTGTTTTCAAGATTATCCGGATCGCACACCTGCAATTGCAGGACCGGGAAACGACCGTCCTGGAAGGCACGGTAGTTGAACTCGTGCAGGTAATTTACGACTATCACGCCTCACAATCCTATCGTGACCACATCTTCAGTTTTTTGCTCGACGAAGAAAATATATGGTGTGCGGACTCCCTTCACCTTCGCCTCATTGATAACTTGCAGGGGGTCTTCTCCGTGAGCCATCACTTGATCCCCCTCAAGCACCACCCATTGATTTTCTAGCGATTTCAGAGTCTCTGCATGCGTACGCCGCCACTCTGACTCTCGGTTACGAAACTGACTGGTTTTTGCAACCGGATGTGTAACAATTAAGGGACGCCGCATGTCGCCGCTTGCAGGTACGGGAGGAAACTCTCTGGCAATAATCTCGTCATAGTTAAAGGTACTTTGAACCTTGCTGAAGTTTCCTGGCATACGAAAGTCCCAGGGCAACGAAGACGTTGAAAGTCCCGCGCCTAGGTAAAGTGTTCCCAAGCTTCCCACACCAGTAGGTTCGAGAGATTTGAGTCGACTTTTTCTTTCGTCCACTATTTCTGTTTGCAATGTGGCGTCCATGTTATGTCGGCTCCACGAGCTCTATTTGCGCTAAACTTTGCAACGACCGGTAAGCGGTTAAAGTAGCATCAAACAATCTTTCAAAGGATAGCATGTCCCTCACGCTTCCTGTACTGACGTAAGCGAAGACTACGTATAAACCGTCCGCAACCGAATCGGAAACATCCAAACTGATTCTGGCTACTGCGTCAACTGTCTTAGACGTGAGGGAAAACCCCTTGTGTATGCCCAGCGCATCCGACCGAACTTCCACAAGGTCATTCAAGAACGCTTTTGTGCTAGAACCGTTCGTGTCGCAATGAAGAGTAGCCTCGACATAATTGCTCGTGATATTTGGGCGTAAGTTTTTGAAAATGACGCGCCATACTTTTCCCAGTTCTCCCACTAATTCGGGCACGGTCGCTGGGTTATAGAAAACAATCTCTGTTTGGTCAAGACCAATAGATCCATCGAAATATCGGAACGGTTCACCAGCTAGAAAATACCTGAAAGAGAGGTACTGCGTGCTCGTAGCATTTTGGTTAACGATAATTCCCGTGGATTTCAGATTGAAAATCTCCGCCAATTTCCCGGCTATTGAAA
>DASTOD010000294.1:0-3621 GCA_035762645.1 Binatia bacterium
TTGTTGGAGGTAATCTCACCGTGATCGATCTGCGCAGCTTTATCGAAAAAGTTCGGCAAGAATCTCCGGAAGAGGTTTTAACCATCAGCAAAGAAGTCGATCCTCGATTCGAGATCACCGCGCTGGTGGTCAAGCTGGAACAGGAGAGGCGGTTTCCCATCCTGATCTTTGAAAAGGTCAAGGGCACGAAATTTCCAGTCGTGACCAACGTGCACGCGTCGCGCAGGCGCCTGGCCGCGGCCATTGGCAGCGAGCCACGCAAGGCCGTGGCGAGTTATTTGAAAAGAATCGAGCGGGTAATCCCGCCGAAAGAAGTTAGTACGGGGCCGGTCAAACACGTCATTATCAAGGGGGACCGGGTGGACCTCCGCGCCATCCCGCAAATCGTCCACCATCAGGACGATGCGGGACCCTATCTGACCGCCGCCGTCACCTTGGCCCGCGATCCGCTCAGCGGCCGGTTGAACTGCAGCTTCAATCGCCTTATGTCTATCGACAAGAACCACACCTCCATTCACCTCACCTTGGCCAAGCATCTCTGGGAATTCTATACCAATGCCGAAAAAATGAAGCAGCCCCTCGAGGTCGCTGTCATTCTGGGCGCGCATCCCGCGTGGTCGTTGGCGGCGTTGAATATCGGTTCCATCGACGAGGAGGAGTTCTACCTGATGGGAGCTTTGGCCGGTGAAGCCATGGAAGTGGTGCCTGCAGAAACCATGGATCTCAAGGTTCCCGTGCGGGCAGAGATGATCCTCGAAGGAGAGATTCTTCCCTTCGAGAGAGTGGATGAAGGGCCATTCGGCGAGTTTACCGGCTATTCGCTGGGCAGTCGCAAGAGAGAAGTTTTTCACGTGAAAGCTATCACTCATCGGAAAGACGCCTTCTTGCACGACATTGCCGTGGGGCATTTGGATCACCTGCTACTTTCCACGATTCCCATGGAGGCCAACCTATTTCGATCCGTTAAGGCGATGGTTCCCTCAGTGAAGGCGGTGCGGATTCCGGCGCCGTTTACGGTGTATGTCTCCATCGAGAAAAAGACCGAGGGCCAGGGTAAAAACGCCATCCTCGCCGTCCTCGGCTGCGATCTGTACATGAAACATGTGATCGTCGTGGATCACGATATAGATATCTTCAACGACCAGCGCGTGCAGTGGGCGGTGGGCACACGCTGCCAGGCGGACCGGGACGTCATGATCGTTAGCAACGTCGGCGGCTCGGATCTCGATCCTTCCGACCTGAAGGATGGAGTGACGGCCAAAATGGGCATCGACGCCACGGCGAAGCCCCGGCTTGATTCTTTCACGCCGAAGCACAGCGTCCCCAAAGATGTCTTTGATCGCCTCGATCTGAAAGACTTCGTTCCCGCCTCCTGGCTGGCGCAAAAGGATGGGAAGCGTTAGCGCTTTCGCGACAAATCCGAAACTCGAAATCCGAGAAATTCGAAACAATTCCAAATTATCAAAAAACAGAAAATCGATTCGGATTCGGCGTTTTGAATTTTGAGTTTGAGATTTATTCAACTTCGAGTTTGTTTCGGATTTCGTGCTTCGGATTTCGGATTATCCCCCACCTCTTTCCTCCCCCGCGCGGGCGCGGGGGAGGATGAAGGAGGGGGAACGTAAAGTAGAAAATTCGATGGACCTCAAGAGCTTGTTTCATCCCCGGTCGGTGGCCTTGATCGGCGCCTCCAATGAGCGCGCCAAACTGAGCGGCAGACCGTTTCGTTTCTTCCGAGAGTTCGGCTACGCCGGCAAAGTCTATCCCGTCAATCCCAAATATTCAGAGATCGCAGGCGTGCCTTGCTTCGCGAAGCTCGCCGATATTGCGGATGACGTCGATTTGGCGGTGATCACTTTGCCTGCGACCGCCGTTCCCGAAGCTCTGGCGGAATGCGGAGCAAAGGGCGTGAAGGCGGCGGCGATCATCAGCTCGGGATTCGCCGAAGTAGGCGGCGACGGCATCCGCTTGCAGGACGCAGTGAAGCGCGTCGCATTGGAAAATGGGATCGCCGTCTGCGGTCCCAATTGCTCCGGATTTGTTTACTTCCCAGAGAAAGTCACGGCCACTTTCAGCGTCGGGCTCGACGGTGGTTTTCCGGAGGCGGGTCCAGCGGCGTTCATAAGCCAAAGCGGAGCTTTGAGCTCCTACATTCTAGGCGCGGCGCGGGAGCGCGGCCTGGGGTTTCGTTACTGGATCACCACCGGCAACGAGTGCGTGCTTAGCTTCACTGATTATTTGCAATATCTCTTGGAAGACCCGGACGTCCACCTGGTTCTGGGATATCTCGAGGATGCCCGTGACGGCGACGCTTTTCGAGCGGCCGCGCGCAGGGCGTTAGCTCTTGACAAGCCGCTCATCATCATGAAAACGGGCCGCTCCGAAGCCGGCGCCAAGGCTAGCGTTTCGCATACGGGATCGCTCGCGGGCACAGATGAAGTGTATCAGGCGGTCTTTTCTCAGCACGGGGTGCTCCGCGCCGACAGCCTGGATGAGCTCTTCGATCTCGCCATCCTGGCTCAGGCGCCACGGAGACCTCGGGGTAAACGCGCACAGGTCGTCTCGATCTCGGGCGCGGCCGGCATCCTGATGGCGGACGTGGGGAGCGAGTTGGGGCTCGAATTCGCCGATCTCTCCGACTCTACCAAAGATGAATTACGGAAAATCATGCCGCCGTTTGCGTCCATTGCCAATCCCATGGACGTCACTGCGGAGGCTGTCGCCAGGCCCGAACTTCTCAGCCAGGCGGCCGAGGTGATTCTCAAGGATCCGAACGTGGACAATCTCGTGATGTTCTTTGGCATTGTGCCGGGAGCTCACGAGAAGCTCGCCACCGCGATAGCGGAAGTGGCTCGGGGCACCGACAAACTTGTCATCATGACCTGGTTCCCACTACCGCGGACAGATATATGGATGCGCCTCGCCCAATCCGGTGTCCCGGTGTTTCCCGAGCCGGCTCGGGGAATACGAGCGCTTGGCAAGATGGCCCAATACGTGGAGGCTCGGCAAAAGGCTCTCTCACGGCAGCCTGTCCCGACGGCAAAACGGGGCGATATTCAATCTCAGATCGAAAAGATTCTGATCGAAGCGAAAAAGCAGGGACGCGAGGCTTTGAGCGAGGTGGAGGCGAAACACCTGTTGAAGGCCGTGGGGCTTACAGTGCCCCGCGGCGGGCTGGCGCGAAGCGCTGCGGAAGCTCGATCTTTGGCCAGCAGCATCGGGCGTCCTGTAGTCTTGAAGGCCTCGTCACCGGACCTGCTGCACAAAACGGAAGCCGGTGTGATTCGCTTAGGAGTAAACGGCCCGGAACAGGTCGAAAACGCTTTTGTGGAGATTGTGGCGCAGGCGAAGAGATGGGATCCACAGGCACGGCTCGATGGAGTGTTGGTGGAAGAAATGATTGGTGGAGAGACACGAGAAGTGATCGTGGGCGCGCGGCAGGACCTGCGCTTTGGGCCCGTTGTGACTTTCGGCCTCGGGGGAATTTTCGTCGAGGCCATCCGCGATTTTGCGGTCTGGCCCGCTCCGCTTACTATAGAAGAGGCGCGCGAGATGATCAGACAGATTCGCGGCTATCGAATTCTCACCGGCTTTCGGGGCCGTCCGGCCGCGGACGTCGAG
>DASTOD010000295.1:0-4862 GCA_035762645.1 Binatia bacterium
AAGAGGAAACCCGAGAACCTCGTCCGCCTCGAAAAACACTTCTTTGGCAACCCGGTACTGGTCGTGAAGCTCCTTCCCCATACCGACATATTGGGACCCTTGCCCGGGAAAAACAAAGGCGATCTTACTTCTCTCCGCCACGCTTCACTTCCTCTTTTTGAGCCTCGTCGACGGATTTGTCCCCCAGAGAATCGATTTTGGATTTAATCCGTTGCCACACGTTGCGTGGAAACTTACCCTTTTGCCGTTCAGCATCCATCATTGCCAGCGCTTCGTTGATCTGGCCATTGACATTCTGCTGGAGAGCTTCATGCGCGGCGCGGATCGCGTTCTTGATTGCCGGCGGGTTGGAGCCGCCGTGCGCGACGATCGCCACGCCGTTCAGACCCAACAAGGGCGCACCCCCGTATTCAGCATAATCGAGTCGGCGCAGCTCTCGGCTGAGAGAATGGCGGCTCATGAGATAACCGAGACGACTGGAAAGGCTGGCTTGAAACGCTTGTTTTAGAACTTCTGCGGCAAAGGCGGCGGTGCCCTCCATCGTCTTTAGCGCAATGTTGCCGGTGAAGCCGTCGCAAACGATAACATCAGCCTTGCCATTGAATATGTCGCGCCCTTCCACATAGCCGGTGTAATTGACCGACGTCGTCGCAAGCTGCTCGCTGGCGGCCCGAGTTAACTCATTGCCCTTTCCTTCTTCTTCGCCGTTGCTCAGGACTCCGACTCGCGGCTTGACGATTCCCAACACCCTCTCGGCGTAGATCGATCCCATCAGACCAAACTGAACCAGGTGCAGCGGTTTGCAATCGACGTTGGCACCCGCGTCGATGATCACAGTCCCTTTGCCGGCGCCCGGCACGACGATCAAAATCGCGGGCCGGGCTACCTCAGGCAACCGCCCCAGAACAAACATGCCCGTCGCCATCATCGCGCCAGAGTTCCCCGCACTGACAACGGCCTGGGCTTCACCGCGTTTAACCATCTCAAAGGCGAGTTTTAGCGATGATTCTTTTTTTCTTAACGCGCTGCTCGGCGATTCGTCCATACCCACGACTTCGGGCGCATGGACGATGTCCACCGGCCAAAAATTCGCAGAATGGCGGGCAAGCTCCCGCTCAATGGCATTTTTCTGACCGACCAGGGCGACATCAACGCCGAGCCTTTGGGCGGCGAGCAAGGCACCCTCGACGACCACACCGGGAGCATGGTCGCCCCCCATCGCATCGACGGCGATTTTCGACATAGCCGAGTGAAGGCGGGTCAGCTCTCTCCGGTTTGGATGACGCTCCGGCCGCGATAAAAACCACAGCTCGGACAGGCCCGGTGCGGGAGGACCGTTTCACCGCACTTCGCGCAGGTACTCCACTGGGGTCGGGTCAGAGCATCGTGGGAGCGGCGCTGACTCTTCACTCTCTTTGAGGTCCGTCGTTTAGGTACTGGCATACTTTAGTCCCATCGCTGTCTGCGTCCCACGGAAGTAATTAGGAGAAACAGACCAGGTTAGCGGCCGATTTTAAGCGTCTGAAAAATCGCCATCCGCGGGTCTCCCGCGGCGGCGGTGCAGACACAAGCCTCATCGTTGAGATTGGCGCCGCACCCGCCGCAAAGCCCGCGGCAATTTTCTTCACAGAGCGGACGCGTCGGGAGAGCCAATAACACTTGCTCCCGAATCAGAGGCGTGAGATTGATTTCTTCGGTGGAATAATAACTCAAGCCGAGCTCTTCAGGGCTTATGGCTCCGGCTTTCTTTTCGAGTTGAAGCGAGTCCGGAACGAGAACGAACTCAAAATTTTTCTCGAGCGGAAACGAATACCGCTTCAAACAACGGCTACAGTGGGCTTCAAACATCCCGCCGAACGATCCCTGGAAGAAGATATCCTCTCCCGACCGGTAATAGACAAGCTCGACCTCCAGGAAGGCCGGAAACTCAAAGTCCCGGATCTGGCCTTCACGGTATATCTCGTTCAGATCCTCAACCTTTTCGGAAAATCTTATTGGCTTTGGCGATTGAGGAATATCATCGAAGGAAAGTTTCATCTATGAGAAACCAAGTGGTATGGAAAACCAAGTGGCTCTATGAATATAGTGAATTTCCCTGTATTGTCAAGCCGATGCGCGGCTCCACAGGCCGTGGAATACTGCCCGATTTGCTTATGGGATCGACGTGCTGTGCCCGCAGTTCAGCCGATTTACTTGTGTAATTAAAAACTATTTGTTAACCGTTTTTATGTTCGGCCCATGAACTTTCCTTCCTCACTAAAAACGCGCTGGCGGGGCAGACGCTACAACTCCTTTAATGGGGTTCTGAAAGATACTTTTGACGCGCGGGTTTATAAAATCGGCTTGAGACTGGATTTCACCTGCCCCAACCGCGACGGCAAAGTCGCGGTGGGAGGGTGCGTCTACTGCAACAACGCCAGCCATACTCCTCAGGATTATCGTCCCCGGACCACGGTCACTCAACAATTGGAAAAGGGCGCGGCGGCGCTTGGCCGACGCCACAAAGCTGAGAAATTTATCGCCTACTTCCAAAGCTACAGCAATACCTACGACTCGGCCCACAGGCTCGAAAAACTCTATCGTGAGGCTCTGGATTTCCCCGGTATCGTGGGTCTCGCGATCAGTACGAGGCCGGATTGCGTAGCCGACGAGATCTTGGATCTCATTGCAGATATATCCCGCCAAACGTATTTGTGGCTGGAGCTGGGTTTGGAATCGATGCACGACCGAACACTGAACTGGGTGAATCGCGGCCATGGACTGGCGGAATTTATCGACGCCGTCGAACGTTGCAAGCGTCGCGACCTTCGGGTATGCACCCATCTGATCCTCGGTTTTCCCGGCGAGAATCGCGGCGAGATGCTTCAGACGCCCGCCTTACTCAATCGGCTGGCAATCGACGGCGTTAAGCTCCACAACCTTCATGTCATAAAAAACACGGCTCTGGAGAAAATCTACCACGCCGGCGGATTTACGCTTTTCAGTCAAGCCGAGTACGTTTCCTTGGTGGTAGATTTTCTCGAGCTGTTGCGCCCGGAGACGAGCGTGCACCGTCTTACGGGTGAAACCTACCGCGCGATCACTGTGGCTCCCGAATGGTCGATCAACAAGATGGCCGTTCATAATGCGATTTGTCGCGAGATCGAGCGACGGGACAGTTGGCAAGGCCGGCGCTGCGAAGCGCGTGAGTTCGGACCGCTCAGTTCGGCGAAATCCTCTTTGACCGTAGGAGCGCAGTTTTGAACGGCCATCTACCTTTGATTCATTCGATTTTACCCTCGACAGCGGACCTCCACGTCACCGTCCCCGACACCCATCCGTCGACGCGAAACCTCGGCCCGGAGCGAATGGGCTCCGGGACGCTGATCGATCCGGACGGCTATATTCTGACCGTCCACTATGTCACGGTGGGCGCATCTTCAATCACCGTGACGCTGCCCGACGGCGAGCAGTTTCCGGGAGAATTGGCGGCACAGGACCAGGAGTCGGGCCTTGCGCTCGTGAAAATCCCGGGGCGGGACTTGCCCTGTCTACGGCTTGCAGCGCCGGAGTCCGTCACCGTGGGTCAACCAGCCTTGATCGTTGCGAGCAGTGGCCAATCCGGCCGGCGTGTCAGCGGCGGCTATGTAAGCTCGATGGAGTGTTATGACGGCCATTGGGAGTATATGCTCGACAAAACGATCCGCCTGACCGATTTCAACCCCGGCTTTGGCGGCGGCACGATGGCGAATTTCAGGGGAGAATTGATCGGCGTGGTTTCGCTCAACTTGAACGATGTGGGCAAATTTTCCCTGGCCATTCCGATTGAGTACTATTTACGTTATGCGCAGGAGCTGAAGCTTTACGGTCAGGTGCGCAGCCGGCCGAGCCGGCCTTGGCTAGGCTTCTATCCGCAACCTTTCGCGGGTCACATTGTGGTGGGCGGCGTCGTCCCGGGCGGTCCGGCGGAGCGATCCGGTCTCAAGGAAGGCGATATTATTATGGGGGTCGAAAATAAACAGATCCGCTCCCGACCGGAGCTCTACCAGGAAATGTGGAAGAAACGGCCGGGAGAACGGATTGTGTTTAGAATCTTGCGAGACGATCAGTCATTCGATCTAGAGGTCATCGGCGGAGACCGGGCCGATCGTTATCGATCTTAGTCGGACCCGCCGAGCTTTTGGATCTTCCCTTTACCGATCACTTTGATGGCGATCGCCGGTGTGTAAGCATCCGGTTCGTAATTGATCAAGGCTTTGTCGCTTTCTTGTAAGTCCCTGAGCTTCACTTTATTACCGCTCTTTTCGATATTGGTCTTCTCGTCGACGCCGACAACCTCTTCCCGAATCTTACCCATTTTTTCGGTTTGGAAGGTAATGGTCCGCTGCCCCACGCTGCTGATGACGGCCTCCACTTCGACTGCTTTGGTTTTGGTTTTTTTTGTTTCTTCCCTTCCTGGTTCGTCGCTCTTCGCGGCCGACGGTGGCTGCGTCGCGGCCGTTTTTGGGATTTGCGCTTGCTCCTGAACTGAGCTACAGCTGATAGCCAAAACGGCCAGCAAAACTGCGCCTGTGGAACCCAGTGTCGGTCTGGCTAATTCGGTCATGCTTTTTCTCCTTCGCTTTGCCACGCCGAGCCGCGCCCTCAGCATGGCGCGAATGGGCGAACTTTTTGGTCGTAGCTTAAACCATACTTCAATTTCCGCTGTCAAGGCGCTCCCGTTTTTCGTGTCCCTGTTGGAAGCGCTTGAACGTCGATTCACCTAATCCGGCGCCATCGCGAACGGACGCCATGTATCCAAGTCGGAAACATCAGGACAAACCGAGGAGCAGCAACTCTGAAAAACGTGACTTCCTATCGGGTCATCTACGGTGACACAGACC
>DASTOD010000296.1:0-13298 GCA_035762645.1 Binatia bacterium
TCCTTGACGTGATGATGCCGGAAATGGATGGATACGACGTGCTCAGAGAGCTGAAGGCCGATAACCGATGTCGCGACATCCCCGTCATCATGATTTCAGCTCTGGACGAAATTGAGAGTGTCGTGCGCTGTATTGAACACGGGGCGGAGGACTATCTGCCCAAGCCGTTCGATCCAGTGCTGCTCAGAGCGCGCACCGGCGCGTGTCTCGAGAAGAAAAGATTGCGCGATCAGGAAGTTCGATATCTCCGTGAACTAGCCGAGTGGAATAAAACCCTGGAGCAACGCGTCCAGGAACAGGTAACGCAGCTCGAGCGTCTGAGCCGTCTAAAGCGCTTCTTCTCCCCTCATCTCGCCGAGCTGATTGTGGCCGGAGGCACCGACGATCCGCTTCAGACCCACCGGCGCGAGATAACGGTGGTCTTCTTGGATCTGCGGGGCTTCACCGCCTTCGCGGAGACCGCCGAGCCCGAAGAAGTTATGGGAGTTCTCCGCGAATACCACGCAGAGATGGGAAGGCTGATCCTCGCGCATGAAGGGACTCTCGAACGCTTCGCCGGCGACGGCATGATGATCTTCTTCAACGATCCGGTGCCGGTGGTGAATCCGGCAGAGCGGGCGATTCGGATGGCTCTCGCGATGCGGGAGCGGGTGGAGCAGATCACCGTCAAGTGGCGCAAGCTGGGCTATGAACTCGACTTCGGCGTCGGGATCGCACAGGGCTATGCCACCATTGGCGGCATCGGCTTCGAGGGACGCTGGGACTATGGGGCCATTGGCACCGTTACTAACCTTGCTTCTCGTCTCTGCGGCGAGGCCAAGCCCGGACAGATTTTGGTCCCCCAGCGGCTGGTGGGGACGGTGGACGATCTTGTCGAAGTGGAACCAGTCGGGGAACTTGTTCTAAAAGGTTTCCGCCGCCCCATCACGGGCTACAATGTTCTTTGTCTGAAGAGCTAGCATGGATGTATCGGCGTCCGCCCGATTTCATGATCGCCTACGTTTGCGCACGGTTGTCTTGAGTCAACGTGGAATTCTCCTTAATGACTGATCTCAATGGCCGCAGAAAACATCCCTTTCACTAGAGCAATCGACGCCTGCTGGGCAAGGGAACGCCGATGAACGACGAGAAGCAGCCGGCTCGCGTGGAGCGGCAGGAAACAACCGAAACCGGCCGGCAATCCCTTGCCAATATACGCCATACGTTGCGGACGCCGCTGAACCACATTATCGGCTACAGTGAGATGTTATTGGAGGAGGCCGACGAGCGCGGCCTGGAAACCTCCACCGCCGACCTCCGAAAGATCCATGCAGCCGGCAAACAGTTGCTGGCCTGCATTAATGAGCTGCTCGATCCGGCAACAATCGATAAAGCTTCGGCGCAAAGCTCGAGAGCCGTCACGACAGCAGGTTTGTTCCGCGAGACGGATCCCGGCAACGCACCGTCAGCAGCAACACCTGGGGCCGATTCCCATAGCAAGTCCGGCCGCATCCTTGTCGTGGACGACAATGAAAGCAACCGGGACATGCTCTCCCGCCGTCTCGTGCATGAAGGCTACGCAGTCTGCATGGCGGCAAACGGTCAAGAGGCCCTGACATTGCTCAAGAACGAGGCGGTCGATCTCATACTCCTTGACGTGATGATGCCGGAAATGGATGGATACGCCGTGCTCAAAGAGCTGAAGGCCGATAACCGATGGCGCGACATCCCCGTCATCATGATTTCAGCCCTCGACGAGATGGAGAGCGTCGTGCGGTGCATCGAGCGTGGAGCGGAAGATTACTTGGCCAAGCCGTTTGATCCCGTACTACTACGCGCCCGCATCGGCGCCTGCCTGGAAAAAAAGCGCCTCCGCGACCAGGAGATTTTGTATTTGAAGGACGTCGCTCACGTTACTTCTGCGGCGGCGGCGGTCGAGACGGGCGAGTTTAGAACCGAGATGTTGGTCGATGTCGTCAAGCGCCCGGATGAATTAGGGCAACTCGCGAGAGTCTTCGAGCGTATGGCCCGCGAAGTGGCCGCGCGTGAGGAACAACTGAAGCAGCAAATACAGGTTCTCCGGATTGAGATCGACCAGACCAAAAAGGCACGCCAAGTGTCCGAGATAACCGATACGGAGTACTTTCAGGACTTACAAAAAAGGGCAAAGGCTCTGCGCTACGGATCAAAGACGTAACGCCTCTTCCGGTAGTCTGTTTACAGACTGTCGCCCTTCGGCAGCACAATCCGTAGCGAGCAGCCGCCGCCGATAAGCGGTAAGATGACCTGCCCCCCCGAGAGCTTCAGGTCAAACTGTTTGGTTTCGTTGCCGTGATCGACCTCTAAAAGGCCCGCTAGCCCCTCGGAACCGCCTTCGTGCGTCACTCTGTGAGCCCACACTTTAAGCTCCCGCGCTGATGTTGCCGGCAGATGAAACGTTGCATAACGAAGCTTCGACAGCATCGGTATTTCGCTCGAAGCGGTGTGGCGAGTTTCCTCGCCATCAGAGAATCCGAGCTGGACGTCCGCGGTTAGCGGCTGGCCGCCGGTGATAATCCTGAAAACAGCGCCTCCCCCTTCAACCGAATCTCCCCGCAACTCCAATACGGTGCGCCGGCTGAAAGCCCCCCGATGGAACATGACGATCGTTATGCCGATCACCAGAAAACCGAAGACGAGGGCAACGCCGCGGGCCCACGGATTTTGCCATATGAAGAGACCGTGCAGGAAAAGATTGGCCAGGAAGACGAAATACACGGTTGTCGCGCATAAAGGATGATCCAGAAACCGGTAGATGACTGCCGGAATGAAGTCGCCTTTCCGCCGGCTGGAAACCAGCAGTAGAACCGGAAAAATCCCGGCTGTCAGAGAGTTGGCGACTACGCCGCCGAAACCGAGGACGCCGGCAAACGAAGCCGCGCCAGTCAGAAGAAGCGCTTCAGCGAGAAAAAAGACCACCAGCACCGGGCTCGCGCAAACAAAGAAACGCCCGCCCTCGCTCAGCATCAGCCCTCGGACCCACTGCGTCATCGGCCGGAGTCCCTGTTTCTGTAGAATGCGCTCGGAAAATGGCGGCTCACTCGCCGTCTCGTCTAGGGATTGCCAAATCTCAGGTGGGACTTGCCGTCCACGTCTGCCAGCCAGATGAATCCTGTAACGAGAATCGTTTGCCCCTTTCAATGGATGGACAAAGCCTAGTTCAATCAACTCTTGGATCATCAGCTGGGCAATCGACTCCTTTTCCCCTGTATGCTCCGTTACTTCGGCCAGGCTCACCTCCCCTCGCCTCGTCATCCAGTTAAGAAGTTGCCGCAACGAATCCCCTAGCGTGCCGACATCAGCGACATGAAGCCCTGGAGCACTCCACTCCCCCTCGTACCCCAGATTCATCGCCGAAGTGATTCGCACGCGGACACCCCGCGTATCGGCGTCTAATACTTCGAGCACCGCGTTGACGCCGTGCGGGCGCAGTTCCGGAAGCCGATCGACCAACGCGGCAGCATCCCAGGTCTTCGGAACGCTTATCTCCGAACGGTGCACATGGCCATCCAACTGAACCTCTATACGAAACTGGGGCTGGCCTTCCGTCAGGCCGAGATAGCTCACACCCAGGCGGGGACCGCCGCTGGGCGTGCCGCGCTTGGATAGAAAAAGGCTGCCCTTCCGCCGAGGCAGCGCAACCGTCGATCGCCAACGAATCGGGATGAACTCTTGGGTAAGGTTGAAGAGCACTGTGGACGTTCGCAGGCAGGACATTCCAAGCAGTAAAACGACGAGCAGTGATCCCAGCACGTGTATGCTCGGGCCGATTCTTTCTGCCAAAGGGGTGAGAGCGGTACCCGCTTGGCCGGCGAGCTCTTCAGGCGTGAGCGCGCCGCCGATCGCCAATACCCACAGGGAAAATAGGAGCACTAAAAAGGCTGTTCCCGCCACGCTTCCCTGTATCAACGAGCGGGCGCTCGGATCGCGTGGGAGCACGATCTTGGCGCACTGGATCACGTAGACATGCCCGATGTAGAGCATCACGATGACGCCGAAAACCAGTTGCAAGACCGATGGATCAAAAGGCTTTCCCTGGTGGAACGGCACGCTCGCATAGAAAAGATTCGCCGCTCGGAGGTGGGAAAAAGCAAGAAGCGCAATCGGCAGCAGGAGGACAACGTTGAGGGCGATTAAGAGTACCATGGTAGTGGCCGTGACGTTGAGTGATTTGCGCGACAAATAGTAAAGCTCGATGAACAACAGCAAGGTAATCCATACCTCGGCGGGCACATGTGTGAAGGTCGCCAAGGTGAGCCCGATGCCAATCGAACCGGCAAGCATGACTAGGAATGTGCGGATGGCCGCTAGCACTGAGAAGACCAGGGATGCCTCACTCCCTAAATAATCCGTCACCAACCGTCCGATAAACGCCTTGCCATAGCGAAAGTCTCCGTTACGCGAACATGCTTCAGCCATGCATGCCATGGTGATCACATTGATGAGCCCGATCACCACTACAAGCACGACACCTGCCAGAGGTCCGACATGGGCGATTCCGGTCGGTAACGCCAGGAAGGCCTGAGAAAGGCTAAAGGCCACGGTCAACGCGAAAGTCAACCAGAACGGCGAGAGGGAATCCACAAATCTCGACAGCGAAGCCCAGAGCCAGGAAAGGCGGCCTGCCCATGAGATCTGCGGTGCAAAGATCGTCTCCAGGTCCGCTCGATAAAGACGGCGGTAGGCCTGCCGCACGGCTTCCCCGTCCAAGGCCACCGCCGTGCGGATTCCTGGCGCCGCTCGCTTAGTAAACTTGTATTTTTGGCCAAGGAGATGGGCGACTGCAGCCCGAATGTTTGGATTATCCGGCACCAGAGATGCCCAGTTAGCGGCGAACCGCTCGATGACCTGAATGGTTACACGGACGGGCGGCTCGCGGCCAAGGCTGAACGCTTCCAGGAAGGCAAGATCACGCTCTTTCGACGCTTCTTCGGAGAGGAAGAAATCCATCGCCCGCCGCGATTGATCGGCCAGGTGCGCGGTTCGGCTTTCAACCAGAAACAGCAGCGTCGCCGCGCGTCTGGCCGGAAGTCCACCGAGCACTTCATCGCGCGTGAATAGCTCGTCGGGCGACATGGCCGGGGTTCACGCCACCAATTTTGCTGCGACCTGTTTGAGCATGGCGGTGATCGGGTGATCCGGGTAACGCAGAACAAAGATGCCGGCACTGGCAAGCGTCATGATTTCATCGGAGTGAGGCAGCACGGCGGCGACCTCGCAGCCGTATGTTTGTTCAACCCGCGCTCTCACGTCGCCGACGGCGAAGACGGCCGGAACCTTATTGACGATCAAGACCAGTCGGGGGACGTCGAGCTTGCGCGCCACTTCCACGGTAACACTGGTGCCTTGATAGTCCTGCTGATCCGGGCGGAGGACGATCGCCAGAGCATCTGAAACAGCGATCGAAAGAAGTGTTTCTTCATTCAGACCGGGGTGAGTATCGATCATTAACACATCCAACTTCAACGCCTCGATGAGCTCGTGGAAGCCGTCTCTGAGCACGCCGACGTCGTAACCCTCCCGGAGCACACGGGCGATGTCCCCCGCTTTCATGCTGGAGGGAATGAGAAAGAGCTGTCCCGAAATCCCTCCACCTAGCCGCTGCGTCAGGTCATGCGCGGTCTCCCTGATGTGGCATGCGCCCCACAAATAGTCATTAAGCGAGTGCCGCATTTCCGTTTCGTCCAAACCGAACAGAATGTGAATTCCCGGCGATTGGATGTCCGTATCCACCACGCCGATGCGGCGTCCGTTCGCCGCCAGCAAAGTCGAAAGGTTGGCGGTGATGTTCGACTTACCGGTTCCACCCCGATACGAATGAACTGAAATAATTTGCGGCATGACTTTCTCCTTAGACGCAAGCGCAACGTGTCGCGGCCCTCATTGGTGCCACAAAGCTGAGAGAATGTCCATCTCCGCTTGACTCCTTCGAACCCTCTGTTGTACGCAGGCTATACGATCGAAAGCGGCTAAGGTTCGAAATAGGAGCTGGAGGAAGAAAACCTCATGGTTTTAGTTCTCAAGAATGAGCAGATTGACAATCTGCTCCCCATGGCGGAAGCGATCGAAGCCATCGAGCAGGCGTTTCGCGAACTCGGGGCAGGCCTGGCCATGAACGCGCCTCGGGCTCGGCTCCGGACTCCCTGGAAAGAGGAAGGCGGACAATATTATTTCAATAACATTATGGGCCTCGTGCCGGGCGTAAAATCCATGGCGCTGCGCATCGACTCGAGCTTTTCCAAAGAGGTGCACGTGGCCGGCTCCAAGCGGCGCGTCTATCCCGGCGATTTCGTCGGGCTGGTGTTCCTTTTCGACATGGACAGCTGCGAGCTGTTAGCCATCATGGATGATCACCACATCTCGACGATTCGCGTGGGCGCGACCAGCGGGGTCGCGGCAAAATATCTCGCGCGAAAGGATGCCAAGGTGATGGGGCTACTGGGTTCGGGCGAGCAAGCACAAACCCAGGTGACGGCGCACATGGCGGTGCGCGCTCTCACCAAGGTAAAAGTGTACAGCCCGACAAAAGAAAACCGCGAGAAATTTGCCAGAGAGCTGAGCAAAAAGACCGGCATTGAGATAGTCGCGGTTTCTTCCGCCGAGGAGGCCGTCCGTGGCAGTGACATCGTCAGCGCCGCTACGAATACGGTGGACCCGGTGATTCAAGGCAAATGGCTGGAAGACGGAATGCACGTCAACAGCATCGTCGGCGGTGACGGGTTTTTGCCACGCAAGGAGTTGGATGATGAGGCGGTCACGCGGGCGGGACTCATCGTCGTCGGATATAAGCCACAGATCTTCATCGACAAACAGGCGGAGCTTTACGATCGGATCGAGCGCGGTCTCATCAAAGCAGAAGACCTGCACGAGTTGGGCGAGCTTCTGACCGGCAAATGCCGCGGCCGCAAAGACCAAAAAGAAATCACTTTCTTTAAAAACAACACCGGTATGGGCATTCAGTTCGCCGCCACGGCCAGAAAGATATATGGGAAAGCCAGAGAAAAGGGCATCGGCACAGAGCTGCCCTCGGACCTGTTTATGACGCGGCGCGGCGATAAGGCCTACTCGCCGTAATCGTTCCCCCTTCTTCGATCCTCTCCCACGATCGTGGGGGAGGAAACAGGAGGGGGCTTGAACGAAGCGTAGCGGTGAAACGGCTGGAACGCTTTGAACTGACAAGGAGGGACGACGATGCGTGAATGGGAGACTTTTTTCCCCGAAGCGGAAAGAAAAATGTACGAAAAGGCGGGCTACAAAGGCAGGGATCAATTTGGTCGGAACCCGGCACTGCTCATCATAGATGTCATCACGGGGTTTACCGGAACCAAGCCGATGGATGTCATGGAGGCGATCGAGGAGTTTCCCACGAGCTGCGGCAAAGTCGCTTGGGACGCTCTGCCGAAAATCAAAGAATTACTCCACGCTTGCCGCGATGCCGATGTTCCTGTGATCTACTCTACAAGCGATCCGGACTTCAAAGCCGCATTCGGCAATGCCACGAAGCGCGGCGTCGACGCGACTGACTTTCAAAAACTCGCCGTGCAATTTCCCGAGATGATCAAGCCCAAAGACAACGAATTTATCGTACGCAAAGCGAGAGCCAGCGCTTTTTTCGGCACGCATTTGATTACCTACCTCGTGCGAAAAAACATCGATTGTCTCCTCGTCACCGGCACCAGCACCTGTGGCTGTGTGCGCGGCACGGTACTGGATGGCTATTCGTTTGGCTACCCGGTATTCCTGGTTGAAGAGTGCGTCTTCGACCGCTCCCGCACGTCGCACCTGGTCAATCTCTTTGAGATGAATGCCAAATATGCCACGGTGATCCAATTGCAGGAGGCGCTAAATTACGTAAATCAGTTGAAGCGAGTGGAAGGCCGAAAAGCAACCTCAAGCTGACGATTCACGTTTCCTGGATGACAAGTCTCACCTCTTAATCTCTTCCCCCTTGAGAGACTGTGTCGCAATGGTTGTCATCCCGAACAAATGTGAGGGATCTAAGATTTCTCCCTGCGGTCGAAATGATAGAAAGGCCAATGACTCGAGGGTTTTCGCGATTGCGACACAGTCTGTGATGGGGGAAGACTAAGATGGGGGTGCAAGTGAACGATGGTTATCCCTCACCTTAAAAACCCTCGCCCTTTGGGAGAGGGATGGGTGAGGGCTACAATTGAACGGAGCATCTTATGGCAGCCACTGAAGCCCCATTCCCCGAGCAAGAGTACCTGGATCGTTACCAACGCGCTTATGCGCTGATGGACCGTGATGCTCTCGACGGGCTGGTGGTTTCGGAAAAAAATAATTACTGGTACTTTAGCGGTCTCATCACTTACCAGTTAGATCACATCCAACGCCCGCAGATTTGTATTCTGCCAAAGCTCGGCAAGCCGCTGCTGCTGGTTTACGGCAACGACAAAGCCAAAGCAAAGTCATTACCATGGATTGGAGAAGTGCGCGCCTACACCGATGTACCGTTCCCGGAGGAGCTGATTGCCGGGTGCTTGAAAGAAATGGCCCTCGGGGAGGCCAAGCTCGGTTTTGAGCTGGGCGATGACCAACGGCTCGGGTTCCCGGCAAATTATCTGTTGCGGTTAAGTGAAGCTTTGCCGAAAGCCCAGATAAAAGACGGCACTGCCGCGTTGACCGAACTGCGCCTGATCAAGAGCTTGCAGGAAATTGAGTTCATGCGTAAAGCCTGCGACATTACGGTCAAAGCATACGATCGTTGCCTGCCGCAGCTCCGGCCGGGTATGACGCGGCGCGAAATTGCGGACCGCCTTTATATTTCGATGATCGAAGAAGGGGCCCATCCGCGCCATCCAGGTTTTCTCATGCTCAACTCCTCAACCCGCTACGACGACCGGCGCTATACCAAGGGCGACCGAATGGTTGCGGACTTTGGCGCCTGCTACGAAGGCTACTATGGCGACATTACCCGCATGGCGATCTTCGGAGAACCCAGCGAGGAGCAGAAGGCGGATCACCGCATGGCCTGTGATCTCATTGATCTATGTTTCCAAGCGATGCAGCCGGGCACGCCCATTGCGGAACTGTCGCGAATCGCCAACCGTGAGTTGGAAAGACGTGGTTATCAAACGGTCGAGAGCCCGAAGCGGATCGGCCACGGTATCGGCATGGCGCGCGCCGAACCGCCATCATTGAACGAAGTCGAAAAAGAGCTCCACCGTCCCGGCATGGTCCTCGCGTTGGAACCCAAAGTCAGATCGGCAAACAGCGCCGTTCACCTCGAAGAGGATGTTCTCATCACCGAGCACGGTCCGGAGTTTTTGACTTCCGGCCGTGAAGACTTGCGAGTGATCGAGTGAAGATTTGAAGCGGAGATCAACCACGAAGGCCACGAAGATCACGAAGGAGGATTTTTCGCGCAAAGACGCAAGGGTCGCCAAGACAAACCCGAATCCGAACTTTGCGTTCTTGGCGTCTTGGCGCGAGCATGAAGGTACTAGGGCATCTCAGTATGGAGTCAACCGGGATTCTTTACCTCTCGAATGATGGCGTCAAACAAGTCCTTGATCTCGGCGCCGCCATTGAAATCACCGAGCAAGCTCTGCGCGACCACCATGACGGCCGCGTGATCTGGTCCACGCCGGAAGATTTGGCGATCAAACCGGCAACGGGTTGGCAATCCTGGGTGACCGGCTGCGCGCTGGAAACTCAGCCTGTGGCGGGATTTCGCGTTCGCTCGATCAAAGCCGCCGGAGGTAGCCGGGATCTTTCGCGGCCGGCCCGCGGCCCACGTCGAATCCTCATCCTGACCGACCGTGAGGGCGGCGAAATTCTCGGGATTATGGATGAAGACTGGTGCCATGCAGTACGAACGGCCGCGGCGGCGGCGGTTGCTTGCCGGCTGCTGGCACGCAGCGGATCATCGACGATGGCGATGCTGGGCGCCGGCGATACGGCCCGCGCCGCGGTGCCGGTCATGGCTAAAGCTTTTAACTTGAAAGAAGTCCGTGTGACTTCGCGCACCCCCGAGTCGCGACAGAAATACGCCAGAGAAGTCGCAAGGGAATACGGTCTCACCATCCGGCCGGTGGATTCCACCGAAGAAGCCCTCAAAGGAGCCGACATCGTCCTATCTGCCACGACGACGTCGTCTCCATTTGTAGAGGATCACTGGCTAGGCGAAGGCGTCACGGTCTATTCGATCGGGAAAAACCAAGAGATGGCAAGCTCGTTCTACAAGAAAGCGGACAAATTCGTGTTCGATAGCTGGCAGCACTGCAAAAATAAATCCGACATGCAGCGGATGCTCAAAGAAAATTATTTGAGCGAGAAGGATATCTACGCCGAGCTGCCGGAACTACTCGCCGGTAAAAAGCCCGGCCGGCAATCGGATCGCGAACGCATATTTATCCGCGCTATCGGATTGGTCAATCAAGACATCGCCCTCGCCGATTGGATTTACCGCCGAGCTATTGAGCGTGGCATCGGAACACGGCTGCCGTATTAAGGACACCAGCGTCGATCGGCCAAATATAGTCCAAGATATAGTCACAGAGTTCTTTTCTATCGAAGGTGAAAACTCGACCCGAAGTCAGTTTATCGCGAGCTACCGCCAGCTTTCTCTCTCCCCAGCAAGATAGCCGCGACCGAAGTCCCTTGCCCATGCCAGCGATGGCCTTGGAGTACTTTTTCGGCTTACGCAACAAAATCACGGTGTCTCCCCGCGGAACAACAAGCAGCCTGTCGCCTGCCTTTACACCAAGCACATCCCGGATCTCACGCGGGATGACGATCTGATTTTTGCTCGAAAGTTTGACTTCGCGCATACCTGCTTACCTGTTAAAAAAGTAAAGCCATAAAACAAATACTCTTCGTGGGCAAGCGAGTATATCATCCCCACCAGAGTGTAGCTATTTTGATTTAGGGCGAATCAAAATAGCCACCCCTGATACCCCTGAGGGATGCATGGCATTCCGAAATTACAAAGATACCACCGAAAACTACAATTCGACATTCGTTGCGCGCAAACCTTATTTTTATACATTGGGAACTTGAAAGCTTGCGTGGAGGTGGACATGACTTGTAACCTGGCGTTATGCTCCTGCCAAACGGCAAACGCGCAATTGTGGACATCCGAAAATTACGCGACTATTGCCTGAATCCGGATCATCCTCGGGGAAGTCGCAAAGCGCGCGTCTTTCGATCTGCGCTTGGAATGACAAAAGTCGATGCGCCGGCTCTGCGGCGAAGGTTGTTGCAAATCGCGGCTTCGGAACAGGCACATTTGAGCGAGCGCGATGAATATGGCCAACGGTACACAATCGACTTCGAATTGCGCAAAGGTTCCCGAAGAGTAACTTTGCGAAGCGGTTGGGTAATTTTAACCAATGAGACAGCGCCGCGTCTTACAACACGTTTCGTAAAGAAAGGGAAAAGATAATGGCGAAGAGAAAAATTAAGCTCCTAACCACCGTGGCATTAAACGAGGACTTACCTGGGCGCAGGCTCAAGCGTGGCGAAGTCGGTACCGTGATAGAAATTTTGGGTCGTGATGTTTACGAGGTTGAGTTTTGCGACGAAGACGGGCAAACGTACGCCGAACTTGCGCTCAGGGGTGACCAGCTCATCCCACTGCATAACCAAGGCGAATCGTTAAAGATCGTCGCATAATGTCACATGTCGAATCGAGCGAGTCCGGCTAACATATTTCGTTTCGCGGGACCGCGACCTCTGGGAACAGGATTTTGAGTGGTACTGATCGCAAAGGCTGCAGAGCACATCGGTTGGGCTAAACTTCTGCGATCTATTATAACTCGCGATTTAAGAAGGGTTGACGTTTTGGCTGCGGTAGTCCGCCACGTCGGCCTTTGGCTACCTGGCTGGTGGTGAATCAAACTTGCTCTGTGGGCGTAGCAAATTAGATACGCCCACCATGTTCTCCCACGTTATGCGTATCCGGGTCCCTAAAATTGCACCGTGATTACAAACACTTGTACAGGGGTTCTGCCGCTGCTCGAGTTGGCGCTGGCTTTGCCTTTTCCCTGTCAGAAATCTCTTGACAGTTTGAAGTGGCGGTGGAATAAGCAGCTTGCTTTCCGCCCGTGCCAGCCGGACATGGTTTGGCAGCCATTTAGCCCTACCTTTCTATACCCCGACTGGTCGGTTTCTCTAGGCGCGTTTTTCGGAGGAGCCTTATGCAGGCAACAATCCTGGTTCGCGCGAGTCCGAGAATTTTTGTCCCTCTCTGCGTACTGCCCACTCTCATTCTGTCTACTGTTTCTTTCGGGGCGCAGCAGCCGGCGAAAGTTCCACGGATAGGATACCTAACTGGTACCTCCGTTTCCGTTCCCTCGGCCCGCACTGAAGCATTACGGCAGGGACTGCGCGAGCTTGGGTATGTGGAGGGAAGGAACATCATCATTGAGTGGCGCGGTGCAGAGGGAAGGTCCGATCGCCTCCCCGCGATGGCGGCTGAGCTGGTGCGTCTCAAGGTAGACGTCATCGTTACGACGGGCTCTTCGGCAACCCGTGCCGCCAAGCATGCAAGTGTTGCGATCCCCATTGTCATGGCGAACGATAGCGACCCAATGGGAAACGGGTTCGTCGCCAGCCTGGCGCGACCCGGTGGAAACATCACTGGACTCTCAACCCTTGCCCCGGAGTTAAGCGGAAAAGGACTGGAGCTTTTGAAGGAAATTGTTTCTAAACTCTCGCGGGTGGCGGTCTTTGGAACTTCAAGCTCCGCGGACAACGCGCAGTCCTTAAAAGAAGTGGAACTCAGCGCTGGGGCATTCGGGGTGAGGCTTCAATATCTGGACGTACTAGCTCCTAAAGATATTGCGAGCGCATTCCGTGCCGCCGCAAAGGAGCAGGCCGACGCAGCCCTGATGCTAGTGGAGGGATCCGTCGCCCTTACTCGCCGGACAGAGATTGTCGAACTCGCAGTAAAGAGCCGGCTCCCGGTGATATATGAAAGGGAAATATATGTCGAAGCTGGAGGACTTATGAGCTACGGCGTGAACCGGAACGACTTGGACCGACGCGCCGCCACTTATGTGGATAAGATCCTGAAGGGAGCCAAGCCCGCAGACTTGCCCGTCGAGCAACCCACGAAGTTCGAATTCATTGTCAATCTCAAAGCCGCCAAGCAGATCGGATTAACCATTCCATCCAATTTTCTAGCTAGAGCAGACAAAGTCATCCGATGAATCCGGAATCCAAAATCGCAATCTAAAATCCAAAATGGCAAATTCTCGCCCAATGTCTTAGCCAGAGCCGACAGGGTAATCCGATGAAAGTAGTCAGTGGTCAGT
>DASTOD010000297.1:0-16857 GCA_035762645.1 Binatia bacterium
CGACCGTATGGCGGCCTCAAGCAATGTTCGATTTCACATCCATGGCGGCGGCTCGGAGAATTTCTAGGCCTTCGATGCCGGAGATGCTCGCAGTCGCAATGTAAACAAACCTAAAATGTAACGCGGAGGATTTATGGCACAAGTAGCGGTCGTCACGGGTGGCGCCGGGGGTATCGGATCTGAGATTTGCAAAGGGTTGAGCGCGGACGGCCTGACCGTTGTCATCGCGGATTACGCGAAGGAAGCGGCGGAAAAAACCGCCGCCGAGATCCGCGACAACGGCGGCGCAGCGACCGCAATTCAAACGGATGTCGGGAGCAAACAAAGCGTCAATGAGATGGTGAATGGAACCCTGCGCCAACATGGCCGGATCGATTTTCTGCTGAACGGCGCGGGAGTTCTCACCCGTGCTGCGGTCGTCGATATGCCCGAGGAGGATTGGGACCGCGTGCTCGGAATTAATCTCAAGGGCACGTTTCTCTGCTGCCAGGCCGTCGCCCAACACATGATACTAAGGAAAGAAGGGCGCATCATCAGCATCGCGTCCGGCCGCGGCGTTGCGGGACAAGCTCGAGCCGCTCACTATGCCGCATCCAAGGCCGGCGTTATCGCCTTTACGAAATCTTTGGCGATGGAGCTGGCGTCCCACAACATCGTCGTCAACGCGATCGCGCCCGGTGCCACCGATACTCCCATGTCACGGTCCGGCTCCACGCCGGAAGAGTTCAAAAAAAGGGAAGCGGTTCCACCGCTGATGGACGGTTTGACTAAAAAGGAAGAGATCGTCGGCCTGATTCGGTACTTATTGTCGGACGTAACCCGCTATGTCACGGGCCAGACCTTTTTTCTCCGTACGCCTCGATAGCGATCCGCACCGAAGAAAAACACGGCGAACGGAGGATCGCCCTTTTCGATACTCGATCGGAGATCTTCGGCTCGGCTAGTTAATGTTTCCTGTCGTGCTGTCGTAGGTAAAGCTCGGTTGGTTGCCGCCGGGCTTGCTCGCCGTGAGTGTAAACGATGACGGTGGGGTAACCGTAATGTCTAGCGTGACGCCGTCGGTCTGGCGAAAACCGACGGCCTTGATCGAGTTCACTGATATTGGATAGATCTTGTGTTCCCCATAGTAACTCTCCATCGCGGTAGCCGCGTTCCTCAGGTCAGATTTCATTTGTGAATCGATGGAACCGAGGCGGTAGGATGTGAATTGAGGAATAGCGATCGCGGCGAGTAAACTGATGATGGCTGTGACGATCAGTATTTCGAGAAGCGAAAATCCTGAAACGGAACCCGGCTTACTCACCGCCGTTGAGACCGCTATGGCCATCCTGCAAATGATACGCACGGGCTTACGGAAGAATTCACAGGTAGGTTATCACATTTAAATGATATCGGGCTACTTTTTTGTTGGCCCGAAAACTCTGCGCCTAGAAAGGCAACAAGTTTTCACGTGCCGAACATCGGCATTCGCGCCTCTGCGCCGCGCCGCTTGCATTCCTCGATAAACGTTCTGTGAATCTCCGGATCCTGATCTTCGTATTCGATCTGCGCCCCGCCCTTTTTCACATCCTCGCCCGTATCTTTGAGATCCTCGACTTTGAATTTAAAACCCCACGGCTTGAGCGCGAGATAGCGCGCCGGCTCGGCCCCGGCATTGAAATGCTGATGCCACCACTGCATGGGCGGCACGAACATGCTCATCCGTCCCCAGTCCACCCGCTTTTTGTTATTATCTCGCCCCTCCTCCCACAGGAAAGAATAACCCGAACCGGTAAGCATCACGATATGAGCGCCGGCCCCGTGGCGATGGGCCTTCTTGTACTTCCCCACGGGAAATTCGGAAAGGTGCGCGCTCATCGTGTTGTCGACGAATTCGAAGAGGGTGGTCCGATTGTCGCCGCCCCGCTCCTTGTAGTCCTTGGGCTGAAAGCTCCACAAATCGGCGATGAAATTCGACTCCCAAACCCGGCCCCGTTTGACCTCGGGAAGGTACCGGCCTCCCTTGCCCCACTCATCGGCGCCGCCGCTATAGCGATCGGCAAATACGAATGGGCTATTGAAGATGTATTCCAGATTCCGGTAGCGGTTGATAATCACGGGAGCATCCGTCAGCGAAATCAGGCGCACGGGCTCGCGACCCTGAGCATTGAAGTGTTGGTGCCAAGCGTTGAGAGGCGTGGAAAACAAACTGCCCCTTTGCCATTCGAGAGTATGTTTCCTGCCGCCCTCGTTCCAAATGGTAGTTGCGCCTTGCCCTTGCAGAATAAAGACGGCCTTTTCGTACATGTGCCGCAGCGGCTTTAGCTGCCCTCCCGGCGCAATCTCTTCGACGACGATATCGCAGGTTCCACCGGCGCCGTCCATGTTGACGAAAGCCGCTTTGCCGCCCGTTCGCTCCCAGAAACCCAGGTCGAGCCCCAAGAGATCCGGAACGATGAAGTCCTTATAAACAGGTATGCCTTCCCATTCCTGATAGATCTCGTAGGGGCTTTTTTTGGCGTACGCCGAAGCCTCGTTCAGACTTTTCATGGCAACATCCTTTCGTTGAGTGAGTCATAGTTACCGAACTAGAGATCTTGCTAATGTTGAAAATCGCATATGGCTGATAGCTTATGGCATATAGATCGAACCAAAGGAACCATAGGCCATAAGCCATACGCTATAAGCCAGCAAAGAGCGAGACAATCGAGCGCACCCTTCGGCGATGCTCAGGGCAATCGATTTTAGCATATGAGGCTTTTTCAGCAGCCTGCTAGTTGATTTGTTCCATGTAATAGCCAAGCGCGCCGCGATACGCGCGGTCAATGGCCATCGATTCGTGGGCCCCTTTGAGGGCCAGGTCACGGTCCTCCGTCGTTTTCACGTAGCGCTCAAAAATTTCCGAGATGTTTTCCGAGTGTTCAGTGTCCGCCACGGCGTGAAGATCGAGAGAGATCATCTTTTTGAGATTGATCCCGAGCTCCTTCTCGAATTTCATGCCGACGCGGAACGACATGCCGCCGCCCTTGACGATTTTTCCATTGTTGCGCCGCTCTAACATGTGCGACGCCGTATAGGCCGTCAGCCAGTGACTGCGGATAGCGATATGCCACCACGCGTAAAAACAGGCGCGCACCATCGGCGGCAACTCGGCTTTCTCAAAGTCTTCCGGCTTGAGCCCGATCACCTCCCCCTGTTTGACGGTAAGAGTATAATGGTCCATGTTGGCCCGCGGGTCGTTGACGAGTTCATCGCTCTCGTGCTGCCAAATCACTCTCTTCACTTCCAAGGGGGCGGCCCCTTGGACAAAGCCCCAGCAGTCTCTCCGGTTGCTCGTATACAGCGCGTTCTGGATTACATAGAACCTGGCCCGCTCCAGAGTCAACGGCACCGAAAAGAAACGCTTGAACTCGGGCGTCTCAAATTGCTCGTTGACCATCTGATCCAACCTCGCCGTCAACTCTTTAACGATACTCATGCTTCCTCCTGTCCCAACCGGAGAGCTCAAGGCAAGGCCTCCAACATGTCGGCCAGGTGACCTCGGTAGACGCGGTCGATCAGCAAGCTCTCTTTTGCTCCTTTGAGGATTGCCTTCTGCGCTGCCTCGGTGACCGCATGGCTGCGAGCCACTTGCATTAGCAGATGCGCATGCTCGACATCCATTACGACATGCTCGGCGTTATTGATCTGCTTTTTCATGGGAATGCCCAGCTCGCGGTCGAATTTTTCCGCGATGCGGCGCGACAACGATCCCCCCGCAATCAACTCGCCCGAATTGCGCATCTCCAGGACGGCCGACGCAGCGATGGCCTCCAACCACGGGCGCTGGGCGAGATGGAGCCAGGAATAAAAACAGGCTACTCCGCCTTCGAGCACCGGTATTTTTTCATACGCGTCCGCGCCCAGACCCAGTACCTCACCCTCTTTAATCGCTAACGTGATGTGATCCGCCTTGCCTTCGTCTTTCCTCCCGATCAACTCATCCTGTTCGTGCTGCCAAATCAATCTCTTGACATCCAACGGAGCGGCACCCTGCACGTACCCCCAACAATCGCGGCGATTTTTGACGTAATAAGCCATCTGGATGGAGTAATGCTGCGCCCGTTCGCGCGAGAATTTGACAGCCAGGAGCCGTTTGAACGGCTCCGTATCGAATTGCTCGTTGACGCTGTGAACTAATTCCTGCCACATGGTTTTGAGCTTGTCTTCCATGGCGTGCACCGTCTGCATATTTGTCAAACTCCAAAGGCTAAACTCTTCACCACCACCGGCACGAAGCCCTCCCCTTTGACTACTTCACCGATGTCGATAAAGTCCAACTCGGATAAATTGATCTCGTCGACACACGGGATGTTCCACTTCGATGCGACGAAGCCGCCAACGACCCGGCCGACGTTTTGTTCGAAAACAAGCGCGCTGGGCCGGTCTTGTGGCGGCAGGCCGGTGAGCGCTTGATCGATGCCTTTGGCCAGCTCTTGCACGGCGCCGTACCCCATGAAGGGAGGGGATGAAAACGCCAACACAAAAGGCGACTCGCGGACCTCCAGGTCGCGCTCGGCGACAGCCTTTTTTACAGCGTTTTCCGTCCGTTCGGCAACCGGCGATTCCCAGTCCACCCAAACCATAAAAACCCGCAGATTTCGGGCGGGCAAAGCGGCGCCTTGGGGAACAGAAATCGTTTCGCCGCTCAGCTGAACCGTGTACTGCGAGGCGCCGATCACCGTGGCGCGAATTCCCTCACCGGCCTCAAGGATTTGAAAGCCGCGCCTTTGAGCTTCTTGCCTGATTTCCCGGCCCAGGTGAGGGCCGAGGTCTCCGAACGCCGCCTGCTCACGGCCGTAAATGTATTCAGAAACGCCGCCCGAAAACAAAAGTCCGTCGAGCGACGGCAGCTCGGCTAAGGGGGCGCTCACGTACATATCTTCCGGCGGCGCGTCGCCTCCCGCCAGTGCACCGAACAGTGCTTGGGCCATTCGGGTGGCCAGGCGGGCGCGCAAATCTTCGCCAATGCTCGCGCCGATCGTAAGATGATGCCCCAACTCTGTGAGAAAACGCCGCCCGCCTTTTTCAAGCCGGGTCACGATTTCATTTCCATCATGGGCGATCAAACGGGCCCCGATGTTAAGGGCCGTAGTGCCACGAATCCTGCCACCCTCGATAATGCTGACTTTCGTTGTCCCGCCGCCGACGTCGATATTGAGAACCGTCAAGCCTTCTTCACGGCTTTTGAGCACCGCCCCCGATCCATGGGCCGCCATTATCGTCTCCAACTGAGGTCCGGCCGTCGCGCAAACGAAACGGCCCGCCTCGTCGGAAAACAACTCCGCGATCTTCCGCGCATTGTCCCGCCGCGCCGCTTCCCCCGTGATGATTACCGCCCCGGTGTCGATATCCGCGCGCGACAGACCCGCTTCCTGAAAGGTCGTCTCCACCAGTTCCTGGAGCGGAGCCGCCTCGATGTTCCAGTCGCCTGCGAAAGGCGTGAGCAAAATTTGCGACCGCGCCAACACCCGCCGCTCCAGCACCATGGGACGCCGTTGATGAAGCGACGGATAGCCGATCAGCAACTGTGAAAACATCAGGTGGGAAGTTGAGGAGCCGATATCGATGCCGACGCTGGTGAGGTGCGTGTGCGGCCCCAGCGCGCCGTCGTGGTCGTGACCATGATGCTCGTGCGTAACGATGGCCATTATCTATTCCGGCGTGTGGCGCATGGCTCGCTTCGCTCTGTGGCCTATAGCTCCGGACCATCCTCCATAAGCGATAGGCCATCCGCTAAAACCAATTGGTTACTCGTAATCCGCGGCTTCTCCCTGCTGGGTGTGGATGTATCCCGTGCTCTCCATGCAGGGGCGGTTCGTGTGCACCAGGAAGCGCGCCGTTTCCTTCCCCGTATTGAAATGCTGGTGCCACGCGAAAACCGGAATGACCAGAGTGTCGCCCTGTTTCCATTCGTATTTTTGATCTTCGATGATACTGTAACCTTCGCCGGCAATAATGTAGTTTGTCTCCTCATAGATGTGGCGATGCGCCCCCGATCGTTTTGCCGGCGGGATTTCAGCGAACAGCGTGCCGAGGACCTTGACATGAAAGCCGAGCTTTGCATCGACAGCGTAGGCCACCCTTCCCATCGGGGTCGGGCCGAATTTCAGATCGTTCCCTTTGACTATGACCTTACCCGCCCGGCGCCGCTTTTCTTCTTCCTGGGCGAAGTTCAGCTGGTCAAAATAGATCTCGGCTGGCGTCGGTTCACCACCGTTGCGCGAGATGTTCGGTCTCCACCGGCTTTGATCCAGGTCGACCTTGCCGCCCGGCGGCACTTCAGCTCCACCGGGGATGAGGGTCTTCATCGCCTCCTCACCCTTCTGAGCGAACACCCAATACTCCGGATAGTTTTCCTCCTCGTAAAGAGCGATCCCGGTCGCCATCGAAAACGGACCCGTCGTCGCCGCAAAATAGATCAGGTCTTCTTGGCTCTCGTTGTGGTGCCGATGCCAGGCAAAGACCGGCACGCATATGAGATCTCCCGCCTGCCAGGGATACTTCACGCCGTCGATGACGCTATATCCGTGTCCCTGTTGGATGTAGATCACGGCTTCCACGGTATGGCGGTGGCCGAGCTGTTTCCCGCTATACTCCATCTCCTCTCCCAAGGCGCGATAATTGATCCAAAAGCGAAATGTCCTTTGATTGAATCCCAACCGCGGATCGACGATGTAAACGTGATAATGATCCTTCAACTGCGCCGCTACGTGCTCGGCGGGGATGTGCACCGGAGACTTACGGCGGCGCTCCAGTTCTTCTTTGCCGAAGCGGATATGCTCCATGCGCATTTTAAGGTGTTGTTCTTTTTCGACCATGACCATGATGTGAGGTCCTCCTCGAGGGGCTTACGATAGCGGTTAGTTTTGCGGCTCGTCCATCGGCAGGAAAAGATCTGCGATCGTGACTCTTCTTTGCAGCAACCCCTGCTCATCCGCGTAGCGTATGATCGTGTTCAACGCCTTCTCGTTGCCCTTTATGCCGTATTTCCAAGGGTCGGGGCCGAGAATGGCGCGCTGCTCTTCCCAGGCCTGACGCACCCAGGCGAAATTGGAATAGGTCGCATCCGCGTCGTCTTCCAATGCAAGCTTCTTGGCTTGCGTCCAAGCGGCGAAAAGTTCCGCGGCTGCCGACGGGTATCGGTCCAAAAACGCTTGCTTGAATACAACGGCATGGCTGGTAGGAAAAATCTTTGTGCGCTGATAGAAGTCCCGCTCCACGGCCTTGGAATCCGCAAACAGGCGCCGGATTCGCTCCTCTTCGGGAAAGTCGGGAACGATAATCGCATCGAACTCGCCCTTTAACAAACGCGCCGAAAGGGAGCCGTCCCCCGCCACTGTCTCCAGCCGAGTCCCCTCGGGCAGCTTGATTTCGAGGGGCGTGCCGCGGCGGGCGACCCAGTGAATGTCTTGCGCCTTGACACCGTATTCGTCGCTCAAGATCCCTCTGACCCATAAGCCGCACGTATTGAGCCAACCCGGGATGCCCACGCGCTTGCCCTTCAACTCGGCCGGTTCTCTCAGCGGCGAGTCTTCGCGGACGAAAATGTAGGAGTGCCGGAACTTACGGTTGGGAAAAACCGGGATGGCGATCAGCGGCTGGCCACGGCTCTTGAGGGCAAGATAGTTCGCCAGGGAAAATTCCCCAGCGGCAAAATCGCCTGCAAGAAACTCCTGGTGCCCTTGGCCATCTTCGGCAAACGCCACTGCCTTCAGCTCGAAATTCTCCAGCTTCACACGGCCGTCGCACAAGGGTTTCGCCCTCAGGTGGTAACCCGTTTCGACGGCTAAAAGCGGTCGTTGATGACTCATAGGAAACTCCTTGTAACGCGGATGATCGGCCGTTTCGCCCACGGCACCTTTTCCTCTTATTCGAATTGCCTGCGCTCAGTCAAAAAGAGCACGCCCTAGGCTATTTCAAGCTTCGCAACAATGACAAGTCGAAAGCTTCCGCTACCGAAAGAGGCTTGCTGATTTCGCCCCGGCTGGCGGCTTTTTCGAGGTAAGTTTTAATCTGTTCCTCCGGCACCAGCAGGTTTTCGACGATAACCCCATTGATATCTTCGTAGGCCTCAGCGGCGACTGCCGGCGTCACTTTGAAACTTTTCTCGATATACGACACGAGTCCGGTTTTGTCGCGGCGAATGACCGAGGCCACCTCGCGGATGGACCGCAGGCAGCGTTCAACCATCGTTTTCCTCCTCCGTGGGCGGATTCCCCGCGCTAGTCCAAGACGACGAACATACGGGTTGTGGGCATCAGGACAGAAATCTTTCAGGTGAAAACGCTTGCGCCTGTTTCTTAGAGCCGCCCAGGATGAGATCGGCGGCCAACTCGCCAACGGCTGAGCTCGTGGTCACGCCGTGCCCGCCGAGCCCGGCCACCCAGAAAAACCCGCTGACTTCACTGTCCCAACCGATAACGAAACGACCGTCGGCGGAGAGAGTTCTAAATCCCGCCCAACCCTTTTGGATCGCGACGCTTTGAAGCCCGGGAATATAGCGATAGATTTTTTCCGCGAGCAGTTCCTGCACCGATGCCTCCACCGGAGGATCACCCGGCGGCAGTTCTTCTTGATCGCAGGCGCAGAGCAGCAAACCCTCTCCCTCGGGACGAAAGTAGATATCATGGGTCACATCCCAGACAAACGGCCAAGTGGCAGCCACCCAGCCCATCGGCGGCGAGACGAACAGATGCCGGCGGCAGGGATGAAGCGGCAACGGAGCGGCTCCCGCCATTTTTGCAATCGTATTCGCCCACGCTCCGCTGGCGTTGATTAAGACTCTCGTTTCGATCGTTTCTCCCGGCGTCGCGATTTCCAGCGCGCCATTCCCGGTTCGATGAATGGAGGTGACCGGGCTCTCGTAGCGAATCCGCGCTCCTTTCATTGTCGCCGCTTTCAGATAACCCGAGAGAAGAGCATGAATATCAATGACGCCGTCGGTGCCGCACCACACCGCCCCATCAAACTCCGCGCCTTCCAGCACGGGCACGTGCTTTTTCGCCCTGGCCGGCGGCCAGAGATCCACCTCGATATTCAGGCTCCGGCCAAGCTCGGCGTCCCGTTCGAGCTTTTCCCAACCGGGACCGCTTCCCAGCAAAAGGGATCCGTTTTGCTTGAACTGAACCGCAACGGGCCAATCGGAAGGAAAATCGCGCAGAAAAGCCGCTCCGTCCCGCGTCAAGGCAAAGAGCGCCGGATCAGAGACACACTGCCGGATCATCGCCGCGTTGCGCCCGGAGGAGTGAAATCCCGGTATCGATTCGCGCTCCAAAAGAGTGATGTCGGTGGCGCCGCGCCGGCTAAGATGGTACGCGGTGGCCGCGCCAGCGAAACCAGCGCCGATAATGACATATTCGCAGGAAATCATAAGCTGCTTGAATACTTTTATTGAATCACTCATAGCCTATTCCGTGTGTTTCGGCTACACCTCGAACCGAGCGAGAAACGAACGTTGAGCCGTCATAAAAAGCTCTCTGTTGACCGTTTGAAAGAGGGTTTTATTCACCCATGAACTGCGCTATAGTCATTGGCAAATGAGAATTCATCGCTACACCCAGTGGGATGGGACGCAGCAGGTTCTCTTTCCTACCACTGAAGATCTCCTCAAACATCTCTCGGACAATCTTTTAGAAGAAGAAGGCGTGCGCCGCGCCCTGCGCGATCTCATGCGCCGCGGCTTGACGTCGGAAGACGGGCTACGCTCCGTGAAGGGGATGCGGGATTTCTTGCGCGAAGCCGAAGAAAAAAGGCGCGAATTGCTCAACAAGTACTCACCCGATTCATTCAAGCTGACACCCGAAGAGACCCGGGCCCTCAGCGATAAACTGAACAGCCTCGCGGAAAAGCTCGAGGCCTATCATGACAAGATGCGCAATTTTATGGAGCGTCTGTCGGGCAAGTACGCCAACAATATGGACGAAATGGCGCGCCGGATGCAGGAGGCCTACCAGCGTTATCAAGAACTGAGAAACCGGCTGCAAAACCAAATTTCTGATCGCCGCATGCAGCAGTCTAAAAATCCAGCCGGACAGAACTATCAGGGCCTGATGGACATGCTCGACCGCATGAACCAGCTGTTGGAAGACGAAAATTTTCTCAAGAATCTCCCGAATATGTTGGATGCGGCCGTAGACGATCTCGACAATCTCCTGGAGAATCTGGATTCCCTCACGCAAGAACAGCTCCAGCAGCTGAGCGACATGATGAGCCAGATGCAGCAACTGGAACAGCTCCTGAACCAGTACCCGTTCCAGGGCTCGCAGCGGATGGGCATGGGTGAGGCCGGTCAAATCCTCGGTCAACTTCGCGGGCTCGAGCGTTTCCTGCGCTGGGGGCAGCGCGGCATGGGCGATCCTTCGGAGCTCGATCTCGAAGAACTTCGAAGCCTACTGGGAGAAGAGGCCTACGAACATTTAAAATATTTGAAAGGCGTCGAACAGGCCCTTGAAGACGAGGGTTACGTCGTACGGACCCAGCACGGCCTCAAACTGACGCCCAAAGGCATGAGGAAGATCGGCGACAAAGCGCTGCGGGAGATCTTTCAGATGCTCAACAAGAGCCGGTGGGGTAATCACACTATCGGTTCCCGCGGTTCTCAAGGGGAGCAACTCGAGGAAACGAAAAAATATGAATTCGGCGATCCCCTCAATGTCAATATCGGGGAGACTCTGCTCAACGCATTGGAAAAGGGCGCAAAGGGACCCCCGGTGGCAATTGCTCCAGACGATTTTTCCGTTCATCGCATGGAGTTTTCCACCGCCAGCGAAACCGCGCTCTTGATCGACGTGAGCTATTCGATGTTGATGAACGACGCGCTGCACGCGGGCAAGAAAGTCGCGCTGGCGCTTCATCGGCTTATTGAAACGAAATACCCGCAGGACACGCTGCACCTGGTGGCTTTTCGTTCCAACGCCAAGTTAATCAAGGCGGAAGATCTGCCGTCGATCGTTTCGCTCACCTATTTCATGGAGCATGGAACGGACATCAAAGAGGCGCTTCGCTTCGCGCGCCAGCTCCTCGGCTCTCACAAAACCACCAATCGGCAGATCATCCTGATCACCGACGGCGAGCCCACCGCAGCGACGCTCGATCGCGGCGGCCGTCTGCACAGCGGATGGGGTTCGGCTCTTTTGCACAGCCGGATCGTTCACGAAACGCTAAAAGAAGTGAAGCGCTGCACCCAAAGCGGGATCAAGATCAATACCTTCATGCTGGGGGCCGATTTCTACCGCCAAGGATTCATCGACCAGCTTTCCCGCCTCAATACCGGCCGCGTCTTTTATACCTCCCCGGACCAGGTGGGTAACTACATCGTGGTCGATTATATCGCCAACAAGCGAAAGCGGATCGGCAGGGCGTAATCCGCCGGGCGGATTGCAATCTCAGATCGCAAATTTCAGATCTCACATAAGTTTTTGAAGGGAAACTCACCTGAAGGTCCGGCCTTAAATTTTCACAGGCTGGTCAAAAAGGCTTCAGTTGAGAGGCGTGCGAAGATTGACGAGCGGAGGCGTACTTATGGCAGTACGTTGGAGCGAGGCAATCAAGCGCAACGAAGCAAATGAACCTTTTTCAACAGCCTGTAGAGCTATTCGGTGATTAGCGCCAGCACTCCCGTGTACGCAAACAAATGGTTGGCGTTGCCCAGGGGAGCGAGTTCGTAGCCGCCGAACATGCCGATCAGCGGAAAATCCCCGAGCGCCTGCCGGATGTAGGCGGAATCGATTCCCGGCACCCCGTAAAGCGAGCGCCCGCGCGCGCAGCAGTTGAAATAAAAGCCGAAGGCGGGCCTTTTTCCGTCGAGCTTCTGCGCCTGCCTTTGGAGCATCTGGCTCAAATCTTCTCGCGCCCGGTTTCCGTCGCGTAACGTAAACAGGATCGCTTGCCCTTCGTGGACTTCCTCCGCCACGCCCAGGATCCCTTTGTCTGGGTCGACACCGATAATGTTGCGCACGACGTACTGCCCTGGCGCCACGCTGTTTCGATCGCGACTCGCGGGAAGAGCGGCAAAAACAAACATCAAGGCCCGTCGCAGATCTTCCGCGAGAGGGCCTTTGAGCAGTTCCGCAAACACTTCCACGGCCGGGCGATGGTCGATTTCAAAGATCAGATTTTTTTCCGCCCTGGTAATGACCATCGGCTTCGTGATCGGCTGACAGCCTTGCGTGATATCAATGCTGGCTTGAAACGAGCCCGAGATCAGCGCGCCCACGACGGAATTGGTCATCAGCGAATCGCCGCAAATCTGGTAGGTTGCCTGGGCCGTTCCATTCTCGGAAGAGCCCGCGCCCACCAGCGGAACGAATCCGATTTGACGCTGAATCGAATCCAGCAAACGGCGTGGCTGTCCGTTATAGGTATCCGGAAACAATACCATGAGTGGGTTTTGTTGCGTTGTGGGCGGGCAGGTTTGCCCAATCTCAACTCCTATCTCATTGTCGCGGTCCCGCAGCGGCGCAAAGATAAACGAGCGGCTTTTGAGTTGATCGGATGCAAAGACAAGTATCGCGATGCCGCGACGACCTTCGACTTCGCCCTCGTGTGTGAGCACTCCAGCCCCGCTGGAACCGACGATCTTTTCGGTTCCAGTGGCCCGGCGAACGGTGTCCAAAAGCTGTTTTTTGCTAGCCGCGTGTTCCGCGGTGAAAAAAATCACCGCCTCATCGGCGCGATCGATGCCTGCCTGAGCCATGGCCATGGCGGCGGCCTGCGCCACGGCTTCTTCCGTCGAATGGACTGAAGACTGTCCCACTCCGGCGCGAATCATAATCGCCACTATAGGGAACTAGCGGTGAAGGGGTCAAGAGGCCGGAGGAACCTTGGAGAGCAGGGAGTGTGAACCGGGGACTTTTCGCCGTTCGCAATTTTGTTTGAACAAGAGAGCGAAATCCTATAGTTAAAAGATGAATAATCATCAAATCCGGATTCAAATTAAAACACACTATGAAAATTGCGCAGATCCCGCTCTTGCGGGACAATTACGCTTATCTCATTATCTGTCCAAAAACCAACAACGCGGCGATTGTCGACCCTTCTGAAGCTGCGCCGGTCGAGCGGCGGGTCGAGCAGGAAAAGGTCACGCTCACGGCGATACTGAATACTCATCATCATCGCGATCATACGGGCGGTAACAGTGAATTGTTAGCCGGCGGCAACCTGGAAGTGTACGGTCATAAGAGCGATCAGGCCCGCATCCCCGGATGGACGCATGGCATCGATGAAGGGGACGAGGTCAGAATCGGCGAGTTGCGGGGGGACGTGCTTTTTATTCCCGGACATACGACGGGCCATGTGGCTTATTTGTTCGGCGGCAATCTGTTTTGCGGGGATACTCTCTTTACCGCCGGCTGCGGCCGGCTCTTCGAGGGGACGGCGGCGCAGATGCATGGCTCGTTGAAAAAATTGATGGCGCTACCCGACCAGACCAAAGTTTACTGCGGTCATGAATACACGGAGAGCAATCTCCGTTTCGCCCTGACCTTGGAGCCTAAAAATCATAAACTCGTTTCCCGGTTCGAGAGGGTACAGGCGTTGAGAGCGCGCGGCGTTTCGACCGTCCCCTCCACCCTGGAAGAGGAAAAGCAAACCAATCCGTTTTTGCGCTGGGACAGCAAAGAAATACAGGCCAACTTAAAAATGAGCTCGCCGGATCTTCGCCTGGACCCGATCTCCGTATTCGCCCAGATCCGCAAGCTCAAGGATGCTTTTTGAAGGCCTTTTTATGGTGATCAACTACTTCCTCGGACCGGGAATGGCCCGCGGGAGCGCCACCTTGGCGCAGCAGCAAACCTTTATCGTCGCGCTGGTCGTCATCTTTCTTTCAAATCCGGGGAGGACGCTGGGACTGGACGGATTATTTTTCAGGGAAGGCACGGGACCCCGATGACGCTCTTTGGATCGGCCACTGCGGAAGGAACGGAGCGCTACCGCCGGCGTTTCGACGGTAACATTCCGCAAGAACATTTCCGCATGTTGCAGGGTCTTGCAGCATCGTCGATCGGCATCGGCACCTATCTTGGCAATCATGACGCGGATACCGATCAGCAGTATCATGGCGCGGTGATCGCCGCCGTCGAATCCGGATGCAACGTCATCGACACTGCGATCAATTACCGCTATCAACGCAGTGAACGATCCATCGGCACGGCGCTGAAAGAACTCGCGGCCCGCGGTTTTGCCCGCGATGGGGTCGTCGTTGCGACCAAAGGCGGGTTCATTCCCTTCGACGGGGCGCCCCCCCAAGATATTCGGAGCTATTTTAACGAGGTCTTTGTCAAACCCGGCATCGCCAAATTTTCCGATGTCATCGCCGGATGTCACTGTATGACGCCGCGCTATCTTTTGAACCAGCTCGATTGCAGTCTGCGCAACCTCGACCTGGACTGCGTCGACATCTATTACCTGCACAACCCGGAAACCCAATTGGGTAAAATTCCGCGCGAAGAATTCAACGAGCGCGTCGTGCGCGCCTTCGAGGCTCTGGAGAGCGCGGTGGGATCGGGTAAGATCCGGATGTATGGCACGGCCACCTGGAACGGCTACCGCAACGATCCCGCGGCACAGGACTATTTGTCCCTCTCGCAGATCGTCGAGCTTGCGACGACGGCCGGCGGCAAGAATCATCATTTCAAAGCCATTCAGTTGCCCCTAAATCTCGGCATGACCGAAGCTCTGGCGCTTACCAACCAACAGGTTGAAGCCAAACCCTTCAGCATCCTGGGAGCGGCGCAAGCGCTCGATGTGGCGGTCATGTGTAGCGCTTCCGTCCTTCAGGGGCAACTGACGCGCAACCTGCCGTCCATGATCGGCGATACGTTTCAAGGTTTGGAGAGCGACGGCCAAAGAGCGATTCAGTTCGTGCGCTCTACTCCTGGCGTGACGACTGCCCTGGTGGGCATGAAGACGATCGAGCACGTGCGGGAAAACCTGCGCGCGGCAAAGATCAAGCCCGCGGCTTGGGAACAGTATTCGAAGCTGTTCCAGGCGGCAGAATCGACGTAACAGGCTGCTGACAGTCGCTGTTTCGTGTCTCGGGTTACTAGTCTCGGGTTGAACGCTAAACTCTACACTCAAAACTGCTTTTGGCGTACGCCTCCGCCTAGCCCGTCCTGAGCTATGGCGAAGGATCGATTTTTCGCGCGCCTCGCCTCTGAGGTCTTTTTGAGCAGCCTGCAAACAGGTTTATCAGTTACCGGTGAGATGATCCAAATTCCCGAAGAGGTCGTCCAACCGCTGTAGCACCGGGCCCGGCAGCCGCGGTTTGAGGATGGATCCGATATTGGCTTTCAGGTGCTCGGGATTACCCGTTCCCGTTAACACCACATGGACGCCCGGCTCATGGCGGCAAAACCGGTAAGCAGCTTCAGGCAGAGTTTTCGCTTCACTTTCGCGCAGCACAAAATCGAGCAGATCGTCGGGGATTACCGCACCGGCAGCGAACGTTCCCCCGTGAATGAGGTCAGCGATCATGGCTTTCAGCCGATCCGGTTGGCTCAGCGCCCGTCGTACCGCAAACATGTTGAGCACCCCCGCGCCTTTTTCTTGCGTCAGGGGAAAGACCGTTTTTCGGGCTGATGGATTCAACATATTGAATCCGACCATGACCACATCCCAGAGATCCTCTTTCATCCCTTGCTGCAGCATGCGATGAGAAGGGTCCGGCACAAAACCCTCGGTCACCCCGATGAATCGGATCTTTCCTTCGTCGCGGAGTTGCAACATCGCCGGCATGAGTCGGTTCTTTGCAAACTCATAATCCTCCGGCTCGAGGCCGTGAAGATGATAGATGTCGATGTAGTCCGTCCCGAGCAGCTTGAGGCTCTGCTCCAATCCCCGTTTGACCTCCTCGCCGGGATTGCGATCTCCCGTAGCCGGAAGCGCCTTCTTCGTTGAAATCACGAGCTGGCTCCGCGCCCTTCCCGCGATGGCTTTGCCCACGATCGGTTCAGTACCGTAGGATTCGGCGGTGTCGAGAAAATTCACGCCCAAATCGATGGCTTGCCGCACCAGCGCGATCGCCCGCGCTTGCGATTGCGAGTTACCGCGGAGTCCGAGCCGGCTCGGGCCGCCGCAGCCCAGGCCGGCCACGCTCACTTTGAGGCCGGTTCGTCCTAGTGTTGTGTATTGCACAACGCCTTCCAGGCTGATGAAAAAGGCCCATCTAATTCGTTGCGCTCAATCGCCTCGCTCCAACGTACTACCTAAGTACGCCTGCGCTCGTCGATTTGTTGCGCGCCTCGTAGCTGAACCTTTTTGATCAGCCTGATTCCAGAATTTTCAATGGCCTATCGAGCGGCCAGCAGCGAGGGCTGAGAAAAGTCAGGCCCTCAGCTCAATCGCGGTTGACCCGAATACCCAGCACCTCCCCCGTCGCGCAGACCTGTCCGCCCGCGCTGAGCGTGCAGCTGACCCAGGCCTTTCGGCCGTCAATTTTCGTCAAATGCGCCCGCAGTTGAAGAGGTTCGCCGATCGGGGCCGGCCGCGGATAGGACACCGAAAGTTGCCTGGTGACGTAGCCGATAGGAGGGGCGCTCCCGATGGGTCGCCCTTCAGCGCGGTAGGCACGGGCGATGGCGAGGTTTAAGCTATGGCAGTCAATGAGCGACGCGATAATACCGCCGTTGACAATATCTTTGGACCCGCCGCAGTGATGCGGCTGGGCCTTCCAGGTCGCCACTGCGTCGTCACCCTCCCAGTAGCTTTTTAGTTGCAACCCTTTTTCATTATCGGCGCCGCAACCATGGCAATGGTGGACAGAGCCCTGGTCTTGAAACGCTGGTTCGGCCATACTCGAATGCTAGCAGCCTGTCTCGAGTTTAGGGTTTCGAGTCTCGT
>DASTOD010000298.1:0-16755 GCA_035762645.1 Binatia bacterium
ACTTCGTCGAACAGGACTGCCGGCCCGTCGTCTGCGGGAACGACCACGTCCGCCGCTAGACCGATTTCTTCCTCCCAGCTCGCGCCAAGAACGGTTTTCAACTCGCCCAACTTTTCCGCTTCGCGGATCCACTCGCGCAAATCGCTGTAGCGCCACTCGGGTTGGATTGCGCCATCATTCATGCTCCCTCCTAGCAGAGCCTTCGGCTGCAGCCGGAAGGCTTGTCCCTTGGGTCCCCCTTCGACCACGCTCAGGACATGCTTCCGGTGAAATCACAGAACACCATCCTATGGCACGAACAGGGCATCGATGACGTTCAGTCCCTGTTTCGGAAAGATTCCCAGCTCGACGCTCTCTTTCAAATAGCGCTTCTCGACATCGAGGTTAGCCTTGTCGGGCCAAGAAAAGTCCGGCGGTAACAAAAATTGCCTCGTGCGCTGCCAGCCAAGCGCCAGCTCGTCCGGCTTCTCGAGACCGAAGAACTTCTTCGCGTGTTTACGGAAATGGGCTTCGTCTTCCTGGACTCCCTTGATCATTTCTTGCCACGCTGGACGCAGCTTGGAAATCAATGGTTGGTTCTTGCTCAGCCAAGCGTCCAAGGCGCCAATCCAACCCAACATCTTCACCTTGGTATCTAGGAGCCGATTCATTTCATCCCGGGGGAGTACCAGGACGCGATATTTGCCCGTGGCCAGGAGCTTGGAGGTATGCGCCTCCCAGGTGTAGCCGGCCTCGACCTCGCCTCTCTCGAGCACCGTACTGATGCCGGCAGCGCCCAGCTTCTTGAGTTGATAAAATTTTTCGATGTCGATCCCCTGTTTTTTCATGATGTAGTCAAAGTTGTTGTAGGCGGAGGTCACTTCCGGCGGCACGGCAAACGGCTTGTCTTTGAGATCTTTGAGATTTTTATACGGCGCGTCTTTGCGCACAAGAACTGAATTGTGCGGCGTCATATAAGGCGTGATGAGGCGGATTGGAATATTGTTCAAGTGGGCCCGCAGCGCTGATTCAGAGGTCGCTAATCCCACCGAGATGGCGCCAATCGCGAGGAGACGCTCGATGTCGGCCACACCGGACCAGCGCGGTTTCATCACAAAGCCATGTTTGCGGTCGATCCCCTTGTCGAGGATATATTGTCCTCCCAATCCAAACACTCCATCTTCGGGCAATCCGATCTCGATGGTGGGAAGTTCGGCTGCCTGGCTTTCCGGAAGAGGGGCGGGGAACGACACGAGAATCAGAATTGCCAGTACCGATAACTCAAGTAAATATTTCTTCATGACAGCACCTCGTCCTGTTCCATCAGTTGCAACACGGATTGAAGCAGGTTCTTTTTGAAACGGATAAACTCGGGGTCATCTACATCTCTACGCCCCGGCGGCAAGGGATTTTCCAAAACATCGACGATGCGCGCCGGCCGGGCGCGCAAAATCACGATTCGATCTCCCATGTAAGCCGCCTCTTCGACATCGTGAGTCACCAGCACCGTGGTCTGCTTCAATCGCGCGCAAATCTGCAACGCTTCCTCGCGCAGCCTGCGCGCCGTGAGCTGGTCCAGCTTACTGAAAGGTTCGTCCATGAGTAAGACCTCCGGCTCGATAACCAAACCGCGAGCCAGCCCCACCCGCTGGCGCATCCCACCGGATAGGTACAGTGGGTACTGGTGACGGAAGTCGCGCAATCCGACGATGCCGAGATATTTTTGCAAACGCTCCGGCCACTCGGACTGCGGTATACCCATCCCTTTGAGCGCGAACGTGAGGTTTTCCTCGACTCGCTTCCAGTTGAGCAGGCGCGGGTCTTGAAAAACATAGCCGAGCCTCGGCGCCATTGTTCGAGATGAGCCGTGGTTGGAAACTACCTCGACCCGTCCGCCGTCCAAGCTTTCGAGTCCGGAGATTATGTTCAGCAACGTCGACTTGCCGCATCCCGACGGCCCCAAAAGACAAGTGATGCCGAATTCCCGGCTATTGAAGGATACCCGATCGAGTACCAGCATGTCCGTGCCGTCTTCGCGGGGAAAATATTTGACGGCATTTTCGACACGAACGTAGGCCACCTACCGCCTCCACGCTTCGACACGCGGGCGCCAGCGCGTCAGGCGACTCTCGAACCAGCCGATGATCCCAAATTCGATGACGATCATCACCACGAGAAACGTGATCGCCCAGGCGAGCACAGCTTTCATGGAAAATATGTTGAACCCGCGCACCACCTGATAGCCGACTCCGTTGCTAAAACCGAACATTTCGACCACCACCACTACTTTCCATGCCAACCCCAGGCCGTAACGGATCGCCGCGAGAATATGGGAAGTCAGCTGCGGCACGATCACGTCCACGACTTTAGACCCGGCGCTGGCGTGAAACGCAGTGCTCATGTCGATCAAATCTTTGTCGATGGCTTTGGTCCCCTGCCAGAGACTAATGGCGAGCATGGGGAGAATAGTGATAGCGACAGCAGCATAGGCGCTGGTCTCCGACAGCCCGAAAAACATGATCGCCAGAACCGCCCAGACAAGACCGGGCATCGTGAGTCCCAGAATCACCGGCGGCTCGAAGAAATTCTCCAGCGACTTCACCGTGCCCATGAGAATCCCGAGCGGGATGCTAATGAGCATCGCAATCCCGAAGCCGACCCCGACGCGCCGGAGAGTCGCTCCCATCTCAGAGAGGAAGCTACCTGAACTCACGATCAATCCGACTTCCGAGAAAGTTTCCAGTGGATCCGGAACCAGGGAAGGTGGGAAGAAGAAAGTCATGATCCACCAGATAAGGACCATGCCAAGTATCGAGCCGGCTCTAAGGCCCAGCGTTTTGGTCCGCTGCCACTCAGTGCCGGCTCTGGCGCGGCCGGGCGCTGGAATCTCCTCGGAACTCAGCTCCCGCACCGAGCGGGCGACTGCTAAGGTCTCATCTTCTTTCGCCATGACTGCGGTCATGCTATTTCGCCCGGTTCCCCGTGTCAACGAGCCATAAGCTTGAAAACGCCTATTTCGCGAGCCCCCGATCGGCAACCACTGGACAGCGCTTTTCGGCCGTAGTATTCCGTTTACAGACACTGAAATCCCTGAAGTAGTTGTTGTCTGTTTCGAGGAGGAAGCCATCATGATCATCGATGCCGACGCGCATGTCGTCGAAACGCCGCACACCTGGGATTATCTCGAGGAGTCAGATAGGAAATACCGCCCCCAGCTTTTCCAATCGGCTGACAGTCCCAGCACGCAGTACTGGTTTTTGGACGGCAAAAACATCGGCTTTCGCAACGCGACGCTGAGCGAGCAAGAACTCATCGCCCTTTCAAAGCAGACCGGACGAACACTGCAAACCGCGCCGGAGGCTCGCGAACTCCGGGACGTGGAACTCCGTTTGCAGCACATGGACAGGCTCGGCATCGACGTGCAAATCCTTTTCAACACGATGTGGATCGCCCGTGTGGCGGACAAGGCCGAAGCGGAACTCGCCCTGTGCGGCGCGTGGAACCGCTGGATGGCCGATGTTTGGAAACAGGGGAAGAACCGGCTCCGCTGGTCGTGCGTCGTACCCGCGATGACAATTCCCGAAGCTTTGCAGCAGATCCGATTCGCCAGCGAACACGGCGCCGTCGCCGTCAGTCTCCGTCCGTTCGAAAACGAGAAACATCTCGTCGATCCGTACTTCTATCCGCTCTACGAAGAAGCGAGCCACCGGGATATGGCAATCGCCGTTCATATCGCCAACGGCAGCCCTCAACTCATGGATCAGTTTAAGCCCCGCTACGACAGAATGGGCGGCTTTGCGCAGTTTAGAATACCGACCGTCATCACTTGTCTGTCGTTAATGATGAGCGATGTCCCCCTGCTGTTTCCGAAACTGCGGTGGGGATTCGTGGAAGCTTCCGCCCAATGGGTGCCGTGGGTGGTGAACGAGGCGGTTCGCCGCTCCGGCACGAAGGGTTTTCCGAAAAATCCGTGCAATGAGTTTAGCATTTACATCACGGCGCAGACGGACGACGATTTTCCGTACGTGCTCAAATACGCCGGCGAGGACAATATCGTGATCGGCACCGACTACGGTCACACGGATGCGTCGAGCGAAGTCGACGCCATTGCCGTCTTTCGGCAAAACAACACGATCAGTGACGCCGTAAAGACAAAGATTCTCGACGACAATCCCCGTACCTTGTACAGGGTATAGTGTGTAGTTTCTGGTTTCTGGTTGGACACGAAAAGTAAAGAAAATGAATCTTGCCCAAGTAAGCTGCGGAGAACACCAAAGAAGTAAAGGGGGGATAGCGGTGTAGTTACTGCTGCCAAATTGGTATGGCTGAAGATCTGATCAGGATAGGATTGTTCAACAAAGACGCGGCGATTCTCGCCGCGCAGGAAAAAGGCTTTCTCACCGTGGAAAACATTCGCGTTGAGATCAACACGGTCACCGACTCCCCCACCCTGCTGCGCAATCTCATCAGCGGCAGGTACGATTTGATTCTTAACAACGCGGACAACGTCATTGCCTGGGCCGAGGGTCAAGGGGCCGACCCGCAGAAGAACGATTTCGTGATCTTCATGGGCGGAAGCCAGGGAGTGAAGCAGCGGCTGGTCGTGCACCCCAGCATAAAGGACTATAGCGATCTCAAAGGCAAGGTCTTGGCCGTCGATGCTCCGACCACCGGATTCGCCATCATCATGATTGCTATTCTCAGGAAGAATGGACTGGAATTGAACCGCGACTACACGTTCAAGGCGTTCGGCAACACGACGAAAAGAGCCGAGGCGATGAGCCGAGGCGAAGCCTCTGGCGCCATGATGGGCATGTCCGACGGCGAGATTGAAAGGCTCGGCTTTAAGATCCTCGCCCGCGCGGAAGAGCACGTCGCCCATTACGCCCGGGGTCTCGGAGCGACCCGCAGAGAATGGGCCGGCGCCAATGAAGACCTTTTAGTGCGCTTCATCCGCGCAATGATCCGAGCCACCGACTGGGTAATGGACGGCAAAAACAAAGCGGAAGTCATAAGACTTCTCTTGCCCGAGAATAAACATTCCCAGGCCGGGGCCGAGGAAGCGTACGAAGAGAGTATCAGCGCCAGGTTTGGTTTCACGACGCGGAGCCGCATCGACTTCGATGGCATCCGCACGATTCTCGAGCTGCGCGAGACCGCTGGCTTGATGAAACCGCCGGTGCCCAAACCGGAAAAGTATGTCGACGAGCGCTTTTATAAAAAAGCTTTGGCAACGGTAGAGTAGCATTCGGGGAAGGGAGGTATTCATGGCCAAAATCAAGCACATCGCCATCAGAACCCGAGACATTGAAAAGACCGCGGCTTTCTATAAAGAAGCCTTCGGCCTGACGCAAGTCGGTCTCGGGCAGAATGGAATCTATCTGACGGACGGCCATCTGAATATCGCTATTTTGAAATTCCAGCATGGCGAGAACGGAGAGCCGCTCAGGCTCGGCCTCGACCACGTGGGTTTCCAGGTAGACAATCTCGACGCCACGGTCGCGGCGATCAGCGGCCTTGGCGGAAAATCGTTGACCGCCCCAACCGAAGTTCGTCCGACCGACCCCTCGCACCCGCAGTCGTATTATGAAATCAAGTGTGTCGGCCCGGACAATCAAGTGATCGACATCTCCAGCGCGGGTTGGGTGGGAAGCGAGTAGGGGATGGAGTGTTGGAGTACTGGAGTGTTGGAGTGTTGGATCTGGGAGGGAATCACGTTGCTCCGGATTTAACCTCTGAAAGACGGTCAGATTTTTACTAATTTGCTTACAGGCTGGTCAAAAAGGTCCAGCTACGAGACGCGCGGTTTTCGTGTTCGTGGGCTCGTGTTCGTAAATACGAGCACGATCACGTATCACGAGCACGATTCTAAGCGAGACACAAGGAGGTGAAAAATGTTCGAAATCGGAGGAAAGAAAATACCCAGCACGTTGCCCGAACTCGTCGCCCCGGAGCGAACGGCGCTGCTGCTCTGGGACATGGAATACGCGATCGCGCCCAATGCCTTCAACTACAAAGACATGCTGCCCAAGTTGCAGCAGCTGTCCGCAGCGGCGCGTCGAATCGGCGTGCCGGTTTTCTATTCGGTTCAGACCGCGTTCGATCTGGTCAAAGAGGAAGCCGGAGTCTGGGTGCGTATCAGGATGAAGCGCGCTAAGGCAACCGATCCAAGCCAACTCCTAAATGAAAAAGATGACCCCAAGGGAAGAGAGATCGTCGAGGAGTTGCGCCCGCAGTCCAAAGACATCGTCTTTCAGAAGCGGCGACCGGATGGATTTGTCGGCACGGATTTCGATCTCGTACTGCGCAGCAAGGGTATCAAAACCATCCTGATCGGCGGGGTCGCCACCGAAGGTGGTGTCGAGGGCACGGCGAGAACCGCGCGCAATCTGGGATACGACCCGGTGATACTACGGGACTGTGTGGGCTCCAGAAGCCGCGAGCTGCACGAGCTGGCATTGAAACTGATGGAGCAGACGCATTTCGATATAGCAAACGCAGGCGAGATCACCGAGATTTGGCAAAACCGGTAGTCGACGGAAGACTGATCCCTCACCCTTCCCTCTCCCTCGAAGGGAGAGGGTTAGGGAGAGGGATTTCGCTGTATGTCGAATTTTGTTCTGTTCTTGATAGCGCTTTTAATATGGGCGGTCAGTCTATTTCTCGTTGGTGAGGCGGCGAAAAGCCAGAAATGGGCATTGGGCGGGCTGGACGGCGTGGCGGATCCGTACTCCGGAGTCGCCATGTCGCAACTCCTTTCCCTCCTCTTCCTGATTCTGTGGCTGGCCCGTGTATTTTTCTCAACGACGTCCGCGCCGAATCCTTTTCATTTCATCTCGCAGGTTCTCGTCAGGCCCGACCAGTTTACGCCGGGACTCTTGCTGGCGAGTTTTCCGCCCCTGATCGTCGGAATGGTCAAACTCGTTACCGCGCTGGTCGTGACTCGCGGAGAATCCGAGGTCAAGCTCGTAAGACAAAACCGCCGCCGGGTCAGCTGGGTCTTTTTAGTTCTTCACCTGGCCATGGCCGCGGCGGCGGCCATCCTGCTCCAGCGTGCTCTCTCTCATTACTGATTTACCGCAGAAACATTACTTCTGGTTTCTTGTTTCCGTTGGCCGACAAGGAACTTGAGACTGGCAGCTAGAAAGCGCGAAGCACCGATGGTCCATTTCAACAGCCTGTAAACAAGTTGCTCAACAGCCTTTCGGAGTCCTTCGACGGAGCTCAGGACGAACGGACGGGGCTGGATATTTCTTGCTGATTTTCCGTTCATGCTGAGGCTACTCGAAGCATTCCTAATCTCTTTTCAACAGCCGGTAGAGGCTTGACACTGTCTCCCGGTTCATGATGATCTACGGGCGCTATCCGGCTCTGTACCGCTAGAAACAAAGCATCCGTGAGCCAAGATTTAACCTTGCTGAAAAAGTAATTAAGGAGGTCGTTATGAGACGCGGGTTACTGCTATTATCGGTCGTGGCACTATCCCTGACCGCGAGTCTGGCCTATGCCAAAGAGCTTGTCATCGTCACGTCGTTTCCCAAGGAGTTGTTTGAAAACTACAAGAAAGCGTTCGAGGCGAAACACCCCGACGTTAAAGTCGTTATTAACAGCAAGCAGACCAACGCCGGCGTCACGTACCTGCGCGAGACCAAGGCCCGGCCCGAGGCGGACATTTTCTGGGTGAGCGCGCCCGATGCGTTCCAAACGCTGAAAAACGATAACCTGTTGGAAAAATACGCGCCGCTTAAAGATATCATGGCCAAGATCCCGTCAAAGATCGGCAATTTCCCCATTCATGATCCGGATGGGAACTACTTTGGGTTTGCTGTCAGCGGCTACGGTTTGATGTGGAATAAAAACTATCTCAAAGCTCATAAGCTCCCGGCGCCGAAGGAATGGACCGATCTCAGCGACCGCAGGTACCATGGCCACGTCGTTATCAGCGCTCCTTCGCGGAGCGGCACCACTCACCTGACCATCGAAACCATTCTCCAGGCCTACGGGTGGGAAAAGGGGTGGGGTCTGCTGATCAATGCCGGAGCCAACATGGGAGCAATCACGGAGCGGAGCTTCGGAGTGCCAGAGGCGGTCGTCAGCGGCCAGTACGGCATCGGAGTCGTGATCGATTTCTTCGGTCTTTCCGGAATCGCCAGCGGACAGCCGGTCGATTTCGTCTATCCGTCGCTCACTGCCGTCGTTCCCGCCAGCGTCGGAATCGTGAAAGGCGCGCCGAATATGGAAAACGCCAAGGCTTTCGTCAACTATCTCCTCAGCGAGCCTGGACAAACGCTGCTCTTTTCTCCCGACATCGCGCGGCTTCCCGTGATGCCGGATCTCTACTCCAAAGGACCGGCTAATTACCCCAATCCGTTCAAGACCAAGATGGGAGGCGTTGATTTCAACAATCAACTTTCTTCAGGGCGCCGCGATATCGTCAATTCGCTTTACGACCATATCATCACCTTTCGGCACAGCGAGCTGAAAGCGGCCTGGGCCGGCATCTACAGGGCGGAGGAAGCGGCCGCAAAGGGCAAAGGACCGAATGTGGCTCAAGCGCGCAGCCTCGTCGCTGAGGCGCGCAAACTCGCCTCGCAAGCGCCGATCGATGAAAAGAAGGCGAGCGACAAGGAGATCGTCGCCGCATTCAGGGGAAAATCAGGGCTCAAGGCTCAGATGGAAACCGAGTGGGAAAACTTTGCCAGGGCGAATTACAGCAAAGCCAAGGAGCTTTCGGACAAGGCCACAGGTCTGGCGCGCTGAACGCCTGGTGGCACTCGGCTATCCGCGTTCCGCCAACAAGATTCCTCGCTACGCTCGGAATGACCGCCATAGGGTTTTGGTCATTTCGAACGAAGTGAGAAATCTTCCATGCTTCGCAAATCATGGCCAGAAGTGAGCCCCTTCAAGGTCTGTTCGTCAGGACCCGGGTAGACTGGATGCAGGGCGCGCTCATGGCCGGTCTTCTCGCGCTGCTCTTCGCTTTCATTCTCTACCCGATCATGCGCGTCCTTTGGGTCGCGCTCGTTGACGAAAGCGATCAGCTCACGCTGATCCATTTCCGCAATTTTTTTCTCCGGCCGCTCTTTCGTGAAGCGCTGTGGAACACGCTTTTGAGCGGTTCTCTGGTCGTCGTGTTCGGCAGCCTGATCGCGTTGCCGCTTGCCTATATCATCGCCCGATACGAATTTCGCGGCAAAATTTTGTTGCAGACGCTGGCTACCCTTCCGCTGGTCGTTCCTCCTTTCGTCGGGGCGGTGGCCTTTCAGCAGATCCTGGGCAGGAGCGGCACGGTCAATCTGTTGTTGCTGCAATGGTTCGACGTCGCAATACCGTTTATGGAGGGCTTGAACGGGATTGTCTTGGTGCAAACGCTCCACTTTTTCCCCTTTATTATGCTCAATACCGCCGTGTCCCTTTCCAATATCGATGCTTCGCTGGAGGAAGCGGCCGAGAATATGGGATGCCACGGCTTCAGACTGTTCCGGCGCGTCACGCTTCCGCTTATGCTGCCGGGTTTCATGGCCGGCTCGCTCCTCACGTTTATCCGCGCGATCGACGATCTCGGCACGCCGCTCATGTTGAATTATAAGAACCTCCTCGCGCCGCAGGCCTATCTGCGGATCACTACGATAGGCATCGATGATGTCGACGGTTATGTGATCTGCGTTGTGCTGGTCTTTCTCTCCTTGGCCTCGCTGCTAGCGGCCCGGAAGTATCTGAGCCTGGCCGAATACGCTACCGTACAGGCGGGCCGAAGCGTCAGCCAGCCGATCCATGGAAAAAAACTCGGCTTCGTCCTTTTCTTCAGCGCTCTGGCCCTGACGATCGGGCTCCTCCCCCACATCGGGATCTTTCTTCTCTCGCTCTCGAAGGTCTGGAGTTTCTCCGTCCTTCCGACATCGTTTACGGCCGAAAACTACAATGAGATCCTTTTTCGCGTCCCCCACTTTATAAAGAACACGCTCCTTTACACCGGATTGGCCGCCGGCTTCGATGTTCTGCTCGGCGCGGCTATCGCCTTTCTCCTTCTGCGCAGCCGGCTGTGGGGGAGAAACCTGCTCGATGCGCTGGCGACGTTGCCCCTGGCCATTCCCGGCGTGGTGCTCGCTGTGGGCTACATTCGGGTTTTCCATGGTTGGGACTTTCCCGGAGTGGGCGCGCCCCTGACCTCGACCTGGTTTGTGCTGGTCATCGTCTACACCGTGCGCCGACTGCCCTATACCGTGCGCGCCTGCTATGCCGCCCTGCAACAGGTCCATATAAGCTTGGAGGAGTCCGCGCAAAACCTGGGTGCAAACCGGCTACGAACGTTCTTGAAGGTAACCACGCCTCTCATCAGCGGCGGGCTGATAGCCGGAGGTTTGATCGCTTTCATTACTTCGTGCGTAGAGCTCTCTTCCACGATCATGCTCGTTCCGCGCATCGAGCTGGGGCCGATCTCATACGGTATTTATGTCTACATGCAGAGCGCTCTCGGCCGCGGCGCCGGCGCCGCCCTCGGAGTCGTCGCGATCCTTTTGGTGGCAGCCGGAACCTATCTGACACACCGCGTTTTCGGCGGCCGCACCGGCAGCGCGTTTAGAGTGTAAGACAAAATGGAGTGTTGGAGGACAGAGCGAAAAAATCGCTCGCAAAAAATGGCGTGAGTCCATTTTCAACAGTCTGGTAAAAGCAAAGACTATGAGCGTCGCCCAAGTCCGACTCGAAAAGATCAGCAAAAAATACGGCGATCTCTGGGCGGTCCGCGACATTGACCTCAGGATTGAACCCGGCGAATTTTTCACGCTCCTCGGGCCCAGCGGTTGCGGCAAGACCACGCTTCTCAGGATCATCGCCGGATTTGTGCTTCCTGACGAGGGGACCGTGTTTCTCGATGACAAACCGGTCAATCTCAAACCGCCGTGGCAACGCGAGGTCGGCCTGGTGTTTCAAAATTATGCCTTGTGGCCGCACATGTCGGTTTTTGAAAATGTCGCTTTCGGCCTCCGCGAGCGAAAAGTCCCGCGCTCTGAAATTGCCATCCGGGTCCCGGACGCCCTCGCGCGCGTTGGACTTGCAGGCACGGAGAAACGCCGGCCGTCCCAGTTGTCGGGGGGCCAGCAGCAGCGGGTGGCTCTCGCCCGGACCTTGGTCGTGCAGCCCAAGGTTTTGCTGTTAGACGAGCCGCTCAGCAACCTGGACGCTAAGTTGCGCGCGGAGATGCGCATCGAACTTCTAAAGCTCCAGCGAGACCTGGGCATCACGACAGTTTATGTAACCCATGATCAAGAGGAGGCGCTGGCCCTGTCGACTCGAATTGCGGTTATGGATGCGGGACAAATTGTCCAGGAGGGCAGCCCGCGCGATATTTATGAAGACCCTCGCTCACGCTTCGTCGCCGAGTTTGTGGGTAAATCGAATCTATTTTCCGGGAGGGTGATACAGGCCGGCGATGAGCTCGCGGAAATCAAGACCGTTGAAGGCCTCGTCATAAAGGCGGCCATGAATGCGTGCGGGTTCAAGACCGCAGCGGGCCGGGAAATCACCGTTTATATCCGACCCGAGGCGATAGTCTTGGCCCGTCCCGGCGACAACCCAACCGGAACCAATCGGCTAAACGGAAAGGTTGCCGCCTCCGCCTATCAGGGCTCGGCCGTGGACTATGAGGTCGACATCCAAGGCAAATCGTTGCGAGCTCACGTCATCAATCCCAAGGGGAAGGCCCTGTTCAACCGGGGCGATGATGTCGTAGTTATCTTCGACCCCAAAGATATCGGTTGGGTGACCGGCGCGGACCGAAATACACCGTGAGGCGTAAGGAGTCAGGAGTAAGGCGCCAGCCCTCTCCCCTCACGCCTTACGCCTGCCGCCTCACGATCCCTGAGACACGATCCCTGAGACCCCTTGACCGGCCCGCCCGGCAGGGCTACAGTTCCGCTGGGCTCTTTTGCGGCGAAGATCAAAATACACGAGGTGGACCATGGAACAGGAAGCAAAAATTTTCAAATACCAGACACCGGACTTCCAAGGCGTGAAGAAATCGATGCTACTGTGCAACAGCGACTTGATGAAGGTAATGGTCCAAGTCGTTAAGGAAGGCGGCGAAAACAATCTTCACTCTCATACGGGTGACGACGCGTTTTGGTTCGTGCTTCGGGGCGCGGTCAGGTTTTATGGGGAGGGCGACAAGCTCATCGGGGAGTTCAAGCAGCAAGAGGGTGTGTTAATTCCGCGGGGATTCCAGTATTGGTTTGAAAGCGCCAGCGCGGAGCCGCTCGAAATTTTGCGCGTGACCGCAAAAGATCAAAACGTCGAGAATAAGCGGGTCAACCACACTCCGCTAAAAGATTGGCAGCTCGAACAAGGGAGATCCGGCGCTTAGCCGATTATTCAGTTGAGTCGAGGAAAAACCGCGGCACGCTGTAATCGAACGGTGAGTCCTGTAGGTGCGAAAAGCGACCACTGACTACGGGACCACGGACTACGCGGTCTGTGGTCTGTAGTCCGTGGTCGTTTCTGTTATCGGTTCATTAATTCCACAGCGAAATTCCCATCATCAAGCGCCCGTGTTCCAAATCTTCCAGCGCCTGGTTGATCTGTTCATGCGCGTACCGCTGGGTAATCAGCCGTTTGACATCGATTCTGCCGTCTTTCACCATCTGTAATACCTCGACGACGTCGTTCGCTCGCCGGCTCGACACTCCCTTAATGGTGATTTCATTAGTTACAAAACGCCCGCTGCTGATCGTGAAAGGCCCGCTTCCGAGCCCGCCGATGATCGTTGCGGTGCCGCCCGGGCGCGTCGCGCGAATGATCTGATCGGCGGTTTTGGGATTGCCGATCGCCTCGAATGACTTATCGACTCCCCCGCCCGTCAGTTTCTGGACGGCCACGACCGGATCTTCTCTCGAGGCATTGATAGTGTGGGTCGCGCCCAACTTCTTGGCCTCTTCCAATTTTTTATCGATAACGTCGACCGCGATGATCGGGTGGGCGCCGAAACATTTGAGAAATTGAACCGCATTGAGCCCGATTCCGCCGCAGCCGATCACCAGCGCCGAATCGCCGGGCGCCAGTTCACCTACATGTTTGATCGCGTTGTACGCCGTTGTCACCCGGCAACCGGTCACACTCGCCTCTTCCAAACCGATGCCGTCCGGGATTTTAAAGGCCATGTAGCCCGGAACGGAAACGTATTCGGCAAAGCCGCCGACGTTCCACCGGTTGACACGAGTGCCATCGGTTTTCTTCAGAGGCGGCGGCGCCGGACGATGGGCGCAGAGGTTTTCCCGGGCGGCCAAGCAATATCGACAGCGTCCGCACTTGTACCGCATACCGACGATGACCGGGTCGCCTGCTTTGAAAAACCCGTCGCAGCGAGCGCCAACCCGCTCGATCCGTCCCGAGACTTCATGCCCCAAAATGGTCGGCGGGTTAAACCGGTTGCGCCCTTCGAAGACCTTGAGATCCGTATGGCAAACCCCGCACGCGAAGGTCTTGATCAGCACATCGTCATCGTTGACGTCGGGCATTTCCAGTTCTTCGATCCTGAGCGGCTCACGAACTTCGTAAAGAACAGCGGCTTTCATAAGGGATTAAAGTAACTCCAGAGGGCGTCACAGCGAGAACAGTTCTTTGCCATTCTTGTAGAGAATCTTTTCTTTGGCTTCCTGCGAAAGCTGCTTGTGCTCGCGTAGATCGCGCAGATTCTCCGGAAATTCATTGTCCCAATGCGGAATGTCCGACGCGTACAGGAAATGCTCGGCCCCGACGTAATCGACCGTATGAACGAGCTGCGATTCTCCTGGCTCGACGCTGAAATACATCTTTGCTTCGCGCACGAGGTCGCTGGGTTTCTTTTTTAGCAGCGGCATTTCGATTTCTCCCCGCTTTTCCCAGTGCTCGTCCAGCCGGTCTAAATAATATGGCAGCCAGGTGGCGCCGATTTCGAGAAAAGCGAGCTTCAGCTTTGGAAACCGCACCGGCAAGCCCTGGCAAACAATGCTGGTGAATTGGAGCATAATGCCCGCCGGGAAAGTGAACGAATGAACCTCGGCAAACGTCGCCAGACCGGAAGCGCCCAACTCGCGCGACGTGTTCCGCGTCCCGTGCACGCCGAGAACTACGCCCAACCGCTCCGCTTCCGCATAGACCGGATCATAGAACGGATCGCCGAGCGCGAGCGGCAATCCCGTCGGCAAAATCTCGAAGCCTTTAAGGCTAAAATCGTTTACGGAACGCCGCAGCTCCTCGGCGGCGGCCTGCGGCGAGCGCATGGGAAGACAACCGACGCAGAAGAGCCGATTGGAACGCGCGTTGTACTCCTTGGCGAAATGCGTGTTGCTGGCGCGCGCGACGGCAATCTGAAAAGGCAGTTCCTGATTCTTGGCGATATTCCCAGACCCGGTGGGAAAGCAAATCGCTTTTTCGATGTCATATTCGTCCATGATTTTGTGCCAGCGATCCACCTGCTCGGCGGGGCCGAGACCTTTCCATTCTCGGGCCATTTCAAAGGAATCCATCATATCGCTATCCCAGGGTTGATCGCCTGGCCATAAAGACGTCGGCCGCTTGACCCACGGTTCGCCGAGGTATTTTCTGATATCCGACTGCCTTTCCAACACATGCCCATCCGTGTCGATGGCGGGAAATTCCATAAAAGCCTCCTTCTGCGTGCAAACAATTTTCTAGGAGCCTTTTACTCGGGAGGGCGCACGCCTGTCAATGCGCGCGAAACGAGACTACGGACTACGGGACTACGGACCCGTAGTCTGTCGTCTGTAGTCCGTGGTCGTTTTTGGCGCACGAGCCATGGACCCGGAAAAGCCCACCGCTTGAGCCCACACTGTGACCGTGAAACGGCCTAGCTTCGCACATAATCGGCCAACGCCGCCGGCCAGGGGCGCATGGGTTTAAGTCCGATCTCTTCAGACAGCAAACAGCGCAGCGGCGTGTAGCGCGGCCGGACAGCCGCACGCGCCATTTGGGATTCTTTGACGGTTTCGATCAAAGGCTCGATTTCTTCTTTTTTCAATCCCACCAGGCGTCCGGCTTCGAGAGCGAATTCATAATACGAGCAGACGCCCTGGTTGACGACGTGATAGGTACCGTAATGTTTCTTGGCGAGTATCTGCAGGATTTGGCCGATCAGATCTTCCACGTACGTTGTGCTTGACCAGATGTCGACGATAGCCCGCACGCGCCTTCTCTCCCGGAGATCCTTGTGTACCGTGCAAAGAAAACTATTCTTGCCGCTGCCATAGACCCAGGAGGTGCGGATGATATAGCTTCGCGGGCAAGCCTCGATGACCGCTCGCTCTCCCGCTAGCTTGGTTTTTCCATAGATATTAACCGGATGCGGCTCGTCTTGAATGGTATAGGGCGCCCGGCCGAGCGGCTCGCCGTCAAAGGCGTACTGCGTGCTGAACTGGATGATTTCGGCGCCGGCGCGCGTTGCCGCCTCGGCGAGAAATTTCGGCCCTTCAGCGTTCACCGCTTGAGCTTTGGTTGGACTCTGCTCGGACTCGTCGACCTGGATCACGGAACAATTGACGATCAACGACGGCTTCGCGTCCATGACACAGTGGATAACGGCGTCGCGATCGGTGATGTCGAGATCGTTATGCTTGAGCGCCAGCGGCTCGTGGTCCCGAGCCAATCTCGCGGCTAGATGACTGCCGACGAGACCTGCGGCGCCGGTAATCAGAATCCTCACCGATCCTGAGTGTAGAACGAGCCGCTACGGTCATCAAGTCGAATCACGACTGGAGCGGGGCTGAAGGACACGGCCGGACGAACTTAGAAAGTCTCGCGCAGTATGGAAACGAGACTCACGATGGCGGCGATGCCGGCGGTCAAATAAAAGCCGACTAAAAAGGTCAGCGCCAAATCTTCCCAGTGCCGGGAGATCGTGGCCCACATGGAGCATGCCTCGGTGCCGCTTCCGGCCGATTAGTAGTCGCGCGTGCGGCGCCTGAGATCTTCGAGTTCTACTCGCTGCCGCTGAAGCTCCTGTTGATTTCGGTAAATCTGCTGGTCCTGATCGTGTGCTTGAATTTCACGCCCCTGGAGCTGGTCGCCAATGAGCGCTCCGGCGCCCAAACCGAGCGCTGCTCCAATGGCAGCGCCCGCCCCAGGATGACGAACTGCAGAGCCGATGATGCCGCCGGCGGCGGCGCCTCCGAGAGCGCCGATTCCAGCGCCCTTTTCACGAGTGGTGAGCGAGCCTCCCGCGCAACCGGCGAGTAAAGTCGCTACTAGAGCGAGAGTTCCTAGAGAACGGAATTGCTTTTGCGCAAGCCGAGCGTTCATGTTCATGGGGAAGAGTCTCCTTCGCCCGGTTAGACGTGCGAGACAAAGTATTGTTTACAACACGTTTGAGCGGGGAGGAAGGAAAAGTTTGGCCGAGTTAGCGGAGTTGCGCAACTGGACACAGTCGGTGGACAGAACGAGCAGGCTGCTCACCCACATAGAAATCGCATATGGCTGATAGCTTATGGCATATAGATCGAACCATACGCCATAAGCCATACGCCATAAGCCATCAGCAGCCTGCTAGCGCATTCGTCGCAAGGCGGTAATCCGTTCACCCAGAGCCGGATGGGTTGACAAGAATCCGCCGCCGCCGTTGCCGGAGATCCGCCGAATCCAGTCTAGCGTATCGATCATGATCTCCGGGGGATAGCCCGCCCGTCGCAGAATATCCAAAGCATGGCGGTCCGCCGCCAATTCTTCCGAACGACTATGACCTCGTGCGACTAACGCGCCCGCAATGCTGGAAAGAGGCGCGCTGCCCGG
>DASTOD010000299.1:0-3988 GCA_035762645.1 Binatia bacterium
CGCCATACGCGAACGCGCGGCGACTAACCAAATTCTCGAGTCTCGAATCTCGGGTTTCGGGTTGCCCCTCGATACCGCGAGCGGCGCTCGCTACTCGGGGTAGACGGGGAGCAACCTTGAGACGCGAGAGTACAAAGACGACGACAGACTACAGACCACGGACCACGCGCAAAAACGACGACCGACTACAGGCCACGGGCTACGTCGGCAGTGGTCAGTCGTCAGTGGTCAGCGGTCTTGTTTCATCGCCACGTTTGCCGCGTGCTCTGACAAAAACCGATAGATCGCCGCACCAAAACCGTAGTTGTTGACCAAATTTGTCACAACTGGCGACTGCCTGTTATTAGAAGTCTTTGGTTAGAGTTCTCCACGTACCTTAGGAATTCTGTGGAAATCTAAAGTCTTACGCGGCAACGGCGGCTAGCCGTATCAATTGGCACAGGATGTGCTCGGGTACCAGCGTCAGGGAGTAGTTCTCGATGAGGTATATCATGGAAGGGAGATTGATAGTATGGAAGAGATAATGACGCCGTCGGAAGTAGCAGCTCTTTTGAAGATTCATTTGAAGACGGTTTACAAGCTCGCGGAAAGGGGCGTGATCCCTGGGAACCGGATCGGCCGTAGCTGGAGGTTCAGTCGAGGGGACGTGCTGGAATTGGTGTCCACGCGGGCGATGAATCTGCCGGAGAGTAGCGAGAACAGTTCAAAGAGCGGAGCCAGCGTCAAATAGGACGGTTTCAAGCGGAAGAGATGTGATTAGCGATTTTGTCATGTCGTCGTCGAGGCTCACTTCGATGGATCGAGAGGATTTCCGTCGTTCCGCTGAATCAATGCCAATACCGGCCCTTGGCACGCTCGGAAGTGACAGTCTGACACGAGGAGTGTGTCATTGCGACAATAGTTGGCGGTCGAGGGTTCTGCCGATACGGCACCAGCATTGCTGAATTAGCAATGCCCATAGGTTTTACGGCAGACAATTCCATGGGGCTGTGGGAGGATTGTCGATAACCTAAAAGACCTATGAAGCAGGAAAGCCAGCTGTCACTGGCAGCGGAACAAGCAACCTGCTATGAGTACGTCCTCCGCGCAATCGGCCAGGCCTTGGAAGCCCTCGACGTTCGGTCGTTTGATATAGAAGTCGAAGGCAACAACTACATCGTGCAAGGACGTTCCGAAACCACCCAAAAACCAAAAGTCCACAAGCCAGCTACCTTCAAAAGCATCCTCCAGAATCTTCGCAGCCTGCTGCAAACACCGCCAGCAGGAAATCAAAGTGAAAAGCTTTCATTTCCGTTTGCCTTTTTGGGTCTCAGATTCACGCCAGAGGACATCGATCGATTACAACGCCATGGCGAAGCGCTCAGGTCTAATTTGGAAGGGAGCCCGGATCATCACAGATTGTCGCAGATTTTGCGTCTGATCGGGGCTTACGTCGATCACAAGGGCGGATCTCTATTAAGAGTTTCTTTCCATCAACAATCGGCGACCGTTTGTTACCGCCCACTTTTTGGCGGCGAGCAGACGGAGGTATTTACATCATCGAACCTGTATGACTTTTGGGTACATCTGTATAAGCAACGAACTTAATCACCCCCGGAAACACGCGGCTCTCGGTGACAACCAATAGGCAATACCGGGCCGCCGATCGGAAGATCTCCGACAACGCGAACTCCAGGAAGACAGGTATCGCTCAAACTTTGCGCCCGGCGTAGCCGCCGAGAACCTAACCCCGGATTTAGGTTTCCTAAAAAATTCCCCAATCTGTGCCTTCTTCGCGAAAGTGGCCTAACTCCGGTCGAACAGTAGCATTTGTGGCCGGTCAGCTTGCTGTGCGCTGCCCTTCACTCGACGGCTATTAAGAGGTAATGTTTTTAAAAGAAGTAGCGCTTTCGAGTGCGGCAGCTTTGGTTAAAAGGATCTGTAACAGAAGCGATCAGGACAATCATGTACAGACAGATATTGGTACCGTTAGACGGCTCGGAGACCGCTGAGAAGGTCTTACCTTACGCTCGCATTCTGGCAGCCACCCTCAAAAATTCGGTGGAGCTTATGGGGGTGATCGATATAAGTACTCAGCTCGAAAAAGTTCGTTACCTCGATACGCTGATAGACGAGGGCGTACGTCGCAGCCGGGAATATTTAGAACGAGTCGCGAAAACGTTCCCCGGCGCCAGTGTCAAATGCACGGTCGAAAAAGGGCGCCCTGAAGAGGTCATTATCGTGAAGGCCGCGGGCGAGAAGGATACGCTTGTGGCCATGGCCAGTCATGGTCGTTCGGGTATTAATCGGTGGCTGCTTGGGAGCATCTCAGAGAAGGTGTTGCGTGTAGCAACCAATCCCGTACTCGTAGTGAGAGCGAACGAACAAGGCAGTGCAGAGGGTGAAGCGGCGCCGGATTCAATGATTGTTCCCCTCGACGGCTCCGAGCTGGCGGAATCCGTTCTGCCACATGTCGTCGAACTGACGAAGGCATTCAATTCAAAAGTCACACTCCTGCGGTCCTATAGCCTCAAGCAGATGATCTACAGGGTTGAGGACTATACCCCCGATTTGGACGAGTTGAAGCACGAGTTGCAATGGGAGGCCATGAGCTACCTGGATGATAAAGTGTCACAGTTAAACGGTGCAGGGCTGGTCCATGTGTTTCCTTTCGTCACGGAAGGAGATGCCGCGGAGACAATTATCGAGTTGGCGAAGGGGGCGCCCAACAGTTGGATTGCAATGTGCACCCATGGCCGGTCCGGCGTCAAACGTTGGGTGCTTGGAAGTGTCACAGAGAAAGTGGTCCGCCATTCCGGTAACCCGGTACTCGCGATTCGAGCGAAGGAGGCCCACGGATGACAACGTGAGGCAGCCCCGCAACCCAAGCATTCATAACGGCGACGTGAGTAGTGCCGTAGACGCGGCCAAGGAATAGCCTCAAGGTCTTCACCGGTACCCCTCTTCAATTTGTGTCGCGCATTTAGTGTTGCAGTTGCAGAGTCGGCCCGAGAGCAGCTCAATCAGGCCGTGACGAACGGCGGCGCGGAATGGCAATGGCGTCGAGGCAAGGCGAAGCTCGAATCGGCACATCGGGCTATCACTACGATCACTGGAGGGGTGTGTTCTATCCCGAGAGCTTGCCGAAGCGGCAATGGTTTAGCTTTTATGCAGCTCACTTCGATACGGTAGAGATCAACAATACATTCTATCGTCTTCCCGCGGCGAAAACGTTCGATGCCTGGAGAAAACAAACGCCACCAGGATTTTGTTACGCGGTTAAGTTCAGCCGGTATGGCTCGCACGTGAAGCGGCTAAAGGCGCCCCGCGGTACCTTGGGAAGATTCCTGCGGCGCGTGGATCATCTCGGCGAGTTTCTTGGCCCTATCCTCGTGCAACTGCCGCCGCGTTGGGACGTCAATGTGGAGCGGCTGGCGAAATTCCTCGCGGCCGCGCCGAGAACCCGCCGTTGGGCCGTCGAATTTCGCGATGCTCGCTGGCTTTGCGAGGAAGTCTATGCGGTCCTGAAACAATACCGCGCCGCTCTGTGCATACACGATATGATCGAAGAGCATCCACGGACCCTCACAGCGGATTGGGTGTATTTGCGTTTTCACGGAAATCGGTACCAGGGAAACTACTCCGCTGAAGCTCTGCGCGTCTGGGCACAAAGAATTTCAGAGTATCTCCACAGCGGCTTGGATGTTTTTGCTTTCTTCAACAATGACCAAGGCGGTCATGCGATACACAACGCGGCTGATTTGAAGCGGTGGGTCAAACGGTGACCACGGACTACAGACTACCGACTACGGACGACCGACGACCGACCGTGCATCACTGAGACAGCTGACTGCCGACCACTGCCAATCGTCCACTGAGTACAGAGCTACCAGGGTGATCGTCCGCGGCCATTTGGCGGCCTGAACAACGCGAAGGATCTACACGAAGATCGGAGTCACTCGCGGGCGCCGTTCGACACGGCAAGAATAAACGGTAGTATACAGGTTTT
>DASTOD010000300.1:0-2374 GCA_035762645.1 Binatia bacterium
CTGGGTAGCTCGGCCCATACGACATCAACCCACCGCGATTGACGAATTCGCTTTCGCCGAAAATCGTCGGGATTCGGCTCCTAATCGTGAAATCGACAATTACTTTTTGGTTTGTAAAAGTAAGCGGGTCTGGAAACACAACGAGAGCGGTAGCACGCTCCGTGGTCATCGCCTCAAAAGCGCGTTCGAATCCATCAGCGCCTTGAACTTCGACAAATTGGAGCTGCTGTCCAAATACTGGCGCGGCAAGCCGCATTTCCTTTAAACCTACTTCCGCGGGTGGAATGGCAACGTTAAAAAGAATGGCTACGCGGGAGGCCTTGGGAAATGTTTCTTTGAGCAGTTCCAAGCGTTGGGCCGCTAAATCCGGGGCAATCGAGGATAACCCTGTGATGTTGCCGCCCGGGCGCGCGAGGCTGTCGACGAGGCCAATACCAACCGGATCGCCAGGGTCAATGATCACAATGGGAATCGTGCTGGTCGCGGCCTTAGCAGCCTTGGCCGGCGGTGTTGACCGAGTAACGATAACGTCAACTTTGAGCTGAACCAAGTCGGCGGCGGATTCACGGAGCCCGTCGGGCTTCCCTCCCGTACCCCGACGCTCGATGGTGACGTTCTTCCCCTCAATCCAGCCAAGTTCCCGTAGTCCCTCCTCGAATGCTCGGGAGCGAGGATTTCGTGAAGTTGAGCCGGTGGACCGGTTGAGAGCGATGGGAGAAAGCAGGCCTATTCGCGGGACTTTCCCCGCCTGCTGCGCGTCGGCGACAGAGCTGAACGCTAAGAGCAGAGCGCCCACTACAACGACAATGAATTTTTGCATCATGACTTCTTTGCTGACCTCCGACTCCGATTTCTGATCTCGGCTATTTAATGATCTTGTCCGCCCGCGCCAGCACCTGCGGCGGGATTGTGAGTCCAATCTGCTTGGCGGTTTTCAGATTGATGATCAGCTCGAACTTGGTTGGCTGCTCGACGGGAAGACCGGCGGGCTTCAATCCCTTTAGAATTTTGTCCACATAGATGGCTGCGCGACGATGTAAGTCGGGAATGTGCGCGCCATAGGCCATGAGCCCTCCGTCCTCGACAAATTCTGATCTGCTGTACATCGCTGGGATTCGGCTTTTTATCGCAAGCTCTGCAATCCTTTTTCGCTGAGGTATGAACAAGGGGCCTCCCAACACAAGGACGGCATCAGCATGCCCTTTGGTTGCAGATTGGAATCCAGTTTCAATATCTTTGTTATCTAGCACGTCGAGAAATTGAAGCTGTACCCCAATTGACATTGCAGCAAGTTCTGTCTCTTTGAACTGTTGTGCGTTAGCGGGGTTGGTGGATGTCCCAAACACGGCCACGCGAGAAAGTCTGGGAATGACCTCCCGCAAAAGCTCCAGCCGTTTTCCACCCAGGTCGGAGACAAGGCTGGACAATCCTGTGACGTTCCCGCCTGGTCGCCCAAGGCTGCTGACAAAACCGTTGGCAATAGGATCAGGATCCTGCGCCATGACGATAGGAATCGTGTTTGTCGCTTCCTTGGCGGAACGGGTCGCGGTCGCACCACCAGTGACGATTACGTGTACTTTGAGATTGACCAGCTCGGCTGCAAGCTCACGGTACCGGTCGACCTTGCCCTCAACATAGCGAAACTCAATTGCGGTGTTCTGCCCCTCGATGTAGCCGAGATCACGTAAACCTTGGCGAAAAGCCTCGGTATAGGGGGCCTGAGTAGAGGGAGTACCGGTTATTAGATACCCTATTCGTGCAATCTTCTTCGGCTGCTGCGCCTCGACGGAGACGCAAAGTGCTAAGAGAGTGGCGCTAAGCGTAAGAGCAAGGTTCTTTTGATTCATTCTTGTCTCCTCACGCCTAACGCCTCACCAAATTATTTTGTCCGCCCGCGCAAGCACGGTCGGCGGAATCGTGAGCCCGATTTGCTTCGCCGCTTTCAGATTGATGATGAACTCAAACTTGGTTGGCTGCTCCACGGGCAGGTCGGCGGGCTTCGCGCCTTTCAAAATTTTGTCTACATAGAAAGCGGCCCGACGATACGAATCTGGAAAGCTCGGCCCGTAGGACATGAGGCCCCCGGCATCCACAAACTCTCTGGCAAAGAACATCGACGGTAAATGGCGGTGTGCCACAAAATCCACGATAAAGCTTCGTTGGCTCGTGAAGAGAGGAGCTGGGGTGACAATGAGCGACTCGGCGCGTCCCTTCTCCATCCTTGCAAGCGCGCTGCCAACCTGGCTGGGTTCTCGCGCCTCAAAGAAATCGAGTCCCAAACCAAGCGCCCTGCCCGCCGCCTGGGTTTCTCTCTGAAAGACCTCGGCAAGCGGATGGGTCGGATTTCGCAGGACGGCCGTCCTTGTGACCTTCG
>DASTOD010000301.1:0-2467 GCA_035762645.1 Binatia bacterium
TTGAAGTCATGAGCGATGCCGCCGGCGAGAATCCCGATGCTTTCCATCTTCTGAGCATGAAGAAGCTGCGTCTCCAGTTTTTTTCGCTCCTCCATATCCCGCAGAAGCGCGGCATTGGCTTGTTGTAACTCCGCTGTCCGCACCGCCACTCGCCTTTCTAAATCTTGCATGAGCTGCTGAAGCTCTTCTTCCGCTTTCTTGCGCCCGGTTATGTCGCGTGCAATTTTGGACGCGCCGAGAATCCGGCCTTGCGCATCAGTGATGGGAGAAACGGTGAGCGATATGTCCAGTAACGTTCCATCTTTGCGGCGGCGGACCGTTTCATAATGTTCGATGGACTCTCCGCGGCGGATGCGCTGCAGAATACCCGGCTCCTCATCGAACCGTTCGGGCGGCATGAGCATGGTGACCGGCTGGCCTATCGCTTCCTGCGCCGTATAGCCAAAGAGCCGTTCCGCGCCGCGATTCCAACTGGTGATGATGCCGTCGAGGTCTTTGCTGACGATGGCATCGTCCGAGGACTCGACAATCGCTGCAAGTCTGGCTTTTGCTTCCTCGGCATGCTTGCGCCCCACGAAGTCCGCCGCCTGCCGCGCCAATAAGTCCATCAGACGTAGCTCGGATTCGGACAACCGATGCGGCTCGTCGAAGTGTGTCGAAATCATTCCCAGCAGGCGCCCCGAGTTGTCCACCAGCGGAGTGGATTGGACCGCGCGCACACCCGCGTTGAGCAGCACGTCGAGGGCCGGCGTGCCGGCGAAAATCGGACTTTGTATGACGTCTTCCACCAGTACACGCTCGCCGGCTTGCATGGCTGCGCCGCACGCGGAGGCTGCGTCGCGGACTTCCGCAAAGAAGCTGAGGAACGGCTCCTCGAAGCCGCGGTGCGCCGCCAGAATGAGGGCTCCGGAGGAGGCATCTAACAATTGAATACTCCCTTTGTTCGCGCTGGTAACGGCGATCGCCGCTTCAACGAGTTCCTCGAGGCACGCGTCAAAGTCAGACCCCAGTTGCGTGCACCGGCTGCCGACCTCATGGAGGCGGGTCATGGCCCGCAGGTCGTCGGCAAGGCGATCTTTGAGTGCGCTGACTTCCGCCTCCGCCTGCCGGCGCGCCACCAGAATGCTCTTGGCGTTCTGTAGAGCGACGGAGCGCAGCAGCTCCTCTTCAGTTTCGTCTTCCATTAAAGGCCTCCGATTATTTCCGCCGCGAGTGCCGTGCCAAGTACGCGCGCTCGAATCTTTGCAAAAGCAGTCTCGCGAGTAGTTGAAGTGTCGTCGCTGAACGGCGAGAATCCGCAGTCGTCGGTTGTGCCGAGTTGGTCAATGGGAATGTATTCGGAAGCCTCGAGTGTACGGTCCCGGATTTCTTCCGGAGTCTCGATACGGGGGTCGATTGGAGCGACGACACCGACGAATATCCGTTGATTGGGCTTCATGTAGTGGCGGATGATCTTGAGGACCCGCGCGCGATCCTTCTCGCCCGCCAGTGCGATGTAAAAATTATCAACCGTCAACTCAAACAGGCTGGGCAGCAACTCGGCGTAGTCGATATCCGCGCTGTGAGTCGAATCGCAGTCGCCGCCCGGGCAGGTATGCACGCCGATGCGTTTGCGCTCTTCCGCGGAGAATCGCGATAGCGCGAGATTGTTCAGTTCAATGAAACTGTTCAGCAGGTTTCCGGAGCGATCGAGCTTGAGCGCGAGCCGTGCTTCCGTGAAGTCGATCTGAACCTTCTGCGCCCCCTTCTGCAGACAGCGGCGAACCTCAATTTCGTGCTCGCGCAGCAGATCGCTGATGAACTCCTCGCGTGAATAACCGGAAAGTCCTTCGGCGGGATACATCAGGCTGAGGGCCGAAGGTGAGATGACCGCCTGCTTCATGGGTACATGCGCGTAACGCATGGCCCCTTCCAGGTAGCGGTCTGCAGACACTCTGTAACGAAACGGCCCTGCTATCAGCCGCTGCATCCGGCGGGTTTTACCGTTTGCGAACGGGATGGCAAAGCCATCCGGAGCCGTGTTCGGAAGCCCATGCACGGAGTATGTCCAGAAATTGTGGTACTTTCTCTGTTCTCCGTCGGTGATCACCGGGGAGCCTGTGGCCTCGAACCGCTCGATGGTGTCGCGAACCGCCTCGTCATAGAGTCGATCCAGCCTTGGGTCCGCATTGTCTTCTAGCGTCGTTATCGCGTCGATTAACTGAAGCGGTCTTGGGATACTGCCAATTGGCTCGGTTGGGATCGCCATAGATGCTTGTTATGTCACATGCGCCCTGTGGATGACCGAAGAAATTCTTTTTTCCTCGAACGTTAACGTCGGTTGGCGCCAAAGTGGAGCCCAGGGGAGTCTTCGCGCTGCAGCCTCAACACATGCAATGTCTCATACCATTTCGCGATCTCACGTCAAGTAGGTTATGGAGGTCGAAGACCGGAGGTCAGAGATCAATAAAGAACCCTCTCCCACTGG
>DASTOD010000302.1:0-2805 GCA_035762645.1 Binatia bacterium
GGCGCCCTTGTAATCCACTCGCTCGCAGACTTCTTCTATAAAACGCCGTGGCACAATCGGATCGGGCTTGCTGAGCGCAGCAAGGTGAGCGGCTTCGGTTTCGGTAAGGCCGTCGGTGATTCGTCCGCGCATCATCAGCAGCGTGTCGGCAAATCCTTTGGTCGTGATCAGGCCGGTTCTGGCGCCGGCTTTCGTGATCAGCGTGTTCTCGCCGACGGTGCAGGCGTGGAAGAAGAGCCTGGCGCCTTGAAGGAGCTCTTCTTCACCGGATAGGCCGAGGTTTCTGGCGGCGTCAGCTACCGCATCGAGCGCGCCCTGGGCGAAATCGTCCGGCGTGGAAAGCGCTTTGCCGACCGTAATCTTTCCGCTCCGGCTTACGACCACGCAATCGGTAAAGGTTCCACCGATGTCCACGCCGGCTATATATTGTGAGTCGTCGAAACGCATGCGGCTGCCTCGCGATACATTCTCGGTGGTGGCGCCGGGGCAAGCCTCTCGCGAGCGGCTTTGATATTTCGCCCGACGTATACTCGGCGGCAGTGGAGCTGTCAACTTACTCCCGTTAGGTTACTCCCGTTAGGTAAGCTCGAGACCGATAGTGCCCGCGACGATCGGTTCGGTCCGTCGCCACATGCATTTACTCCGAAGCTTTGGCGAGTGACCGAAAAAGGCCGATAATTGACAGGCCAAGGTCGCATACGATACGCTCCCGGCGAGTTTAGGAGAAAGAGAGATCACATGCTTAGGATCAGAGGGGTAGCCAAAGAGAAAGCTCCTGAAGAAGTCCGGAGGATTTTCGAGGAACAGGAGAAGCGTTACGGATCGATTTTGAACACCGCGAAAGTTTACGGTCTCAGGCCGACCATTCAGAAAGGAGTTCAGGCGCTCCAGGAAGGAATCGTGGCATCAGGACTCATCTCGCCCGACTTACGGCACCTCCTCTGCATGAAAGCTGCGAGCATCAATGGCTGCCCTTATTGAATCGACATCAACGCATCCAGTGGGATGCAACATGGCGCCTCGGAAGAAAAGGTGGAAGCCGCCTTGGGAGATTACCGCAAAAATCCGCTCTTCTCGCCGCGCGAGAAACTCGCGTTGGAACTATGCGAGCGGATGACGTACACCAACAAACGGGTCACGGATCGTTTTTTTAACCGTCTCAAACGGCACTTTTCGGAGGAAGAACTGGTGGAACTCGCGGCAATCATCGCCTTGGAGAATTTCCGGAGCAAGTTCAATCCGGTTTTCGCCGTCGAGTCTCAAGGGTTCTGCCCGCTGCCGGCCGTGGAACGAGTAGCTGCAGACGCAGCCCGGCGCTTTCACGAGCACGGCGGTAGGCAATGAGCAATCCGCTCGCTTGCATAATTCCGCTTTTATCGGTGCCCCATTTTTTGACTTGTCGTTTTTCGTCACTCCACGATGAGCCTTGTGGATCGAAGCAAAGGATTCTCGCTTTCGAGTTTCCTGTCGCTGTTTCGGGTTGCGGAGGCGGAAACCCGACGCTCCTGGTTTGGAAGCAGAGGGAGTTTACGGAGCTTCATGAAAGATCTTTCGACAAACCAAGAAATCTCGACCGTTGAAAACGCGTTGCGGGCTACGGCCGCGACCTAAATCCTTCCATCCCACACTGTTCGATTTATTCCCGCAGCGCACGATTTTGTCAAAATTTCGACTGTCAGCGCTGACTTTTTGATTGCAAATACTCGCCGTCGAGGCTGGCATATTGCTTGCTCGTCGTCCCCATTATCATGAAACAGACGGACCTAAATGAATCCGCCGATGGGACCTGGAACTGGCCTCAGAAAACTTGGTTTCAGGAACGCCTGAACGCCGTCAAGGCGCGGGAACAGCAGGCTCAGCAAAGGCCCGAAGAAAAGCCGGGGGACGCGTCACCAACCGCCACCCCAGCCCGGCGGCGGAAGTCCCCGAAGAAAGCCGACCGCTAGGCTGCTGGCCTGGGTGCTCGACTTCTAATGGCGGTTTCGGGGCTGGTATTCCGTTCACCCTGAATTGACCCCGAAGGCTTCTCGCTCTCTCGTCGATTAACAAGGATGACCCTTGTGCTGAAGGCATCCCATCGAACAGAAGATCAGCAAGAGGAAGTAGACACGAGAATAGTAAGTTTTTTTAAGGAGTAACTGCTGGCTGAGGTTCGGCTTGTCAATGAAAATTTGACACGACACCGGCTTTACTTTATCGTTCAGGCGCCGAGCGCGCGAATCACGAATGATTATTTCGGGCGTAGTCCTGCTAGGGACTTTTTGGTATATGCTGCAAGCGGTACCCGGGCTCTTTCAAGCCCTGGGCTACCTTTTCGGGTTTCTATTAGCCTCCTGGGCTTTCGACGAATATTTTCCACATGATTGATTAGGCGCGTCAGGTCCTAAAAGGACGGTACGAGGCGGTGGACAGACGTCAAGCACGTCTGCCGGCTAGAAAGCGATAAATCACCAGGAGGATAATAGAGCCGAGTACGGCCATGACAAATCCTGCGGGTTCTCCCTCGCCATACATGCCGAGCGATCGGCCGAGAAACCCGCCGATAAGGGCGCCGGCGATTCCCAACAGAATCGTCACGATAAATCCACCTGGATCACGCCCCGGCATCAGCAGCTTGCCAACGATACCTACTACCAAACCAAAGAGTATCCATCCGATAATGGTCATAGAAACCTCCCCAAGGTTTTAAATGTTTGGTTTGCGCGCCGTTTGAGTGTTCGGGAGGGAGCAAAGAAAGTGCCACGGGAAAGCTATTGATATATTGGAAGATTTACGCTGTGGTGTCCCAACTTTGAGACGCGGTAA
>DASTOD010000303.1:0-3221 GCA_035762645.1 Binatia bacterium
CAAGGTCAGGTCGGCCACCAGCTTGCGCAGCCGCCGAAAGTGAGAGTTGCCGCCTTGTCGCGATTTACGACAGGCACTCAGGCGAAGCTAAAAGCCCAAATGCGGCAAATGTTGGAGCGAAGCAATCGCGAAATTGCTCGCGAAGCTAGCCCGGCACCCGTCATTGACGATATCTTCGCCGACTGATCTAGCGATGGCCGAAGGTGAGCGCGAAGCTTCTCGCGAAGGCTACGGGCCGTCAGGCGTCACTATCCAGGACGTAGGCTCGCCGCCTTGCACCGACTGCGAACACGCCGCGCGGTGCGCCTGGGGCTTCGCCTGCCGACAATTCAGCCATTGGGTAGCGACAGGGAAGATCCTCGAGCGCTTTCCTCGAGTGCCAAAGGCTGCGATCTACAGGGCGATGTATGGCCGGGATTCGGCGAAGGCTATCGAGCCTGCCGTGACGTATGAGGACGTGGCGCTACGACCGAAGGCAGCGCCGCGGGCGCTGACGTACGAAGAGATTTTTGAGTCGTGAGAATATTTTGTGACCGCGTACACCTTGCGATTTTATAGTCTCGGTACGCTTTCCGCGGGATTCGGGACTGGGGCGCAAAAATGGCTGAGGATTTTGATGCTCTTTGGAAGCGATATTGGGAATTAGTCGGCGATGTCGTAATCTCCAAACATCAATTCTTTATGAGCAACCTTCAGCGATGGTTGAACCTGCTGGAACAGGATCACCGCATTGTGCCGATTCTAGCTAGACTTGAACGCGATATAGACTTTGGTACGTGGTACCAAGAATGTTTGAAGACTACTAGCGGTATGGTTGGCAGCGGCGCGTTAACTTGGCCTATGGATGCCGACAAGCGATTGGGGATGCATTTGGCGCTAATCCGTGCTTTCGCTTCCCAAAAGATTCCATTCCAAGATTTTTGCCATCATTTCTTGTGGACCCGAAACGATTTCAACGTTATGGCCAATGATATTGCTGAGCAAATTTTTCAGCCGTTTAGTCGTGACCTACAGTACGAAATTGACCGAAAGTTGAGAATGGCGAGCATCGCAACAGCGCCGGCCGCCGATTGAATCGTACCAATCGATCACAACAGCGCGGCCTATATCGAAAGCGACAAAGCACTTGCTCAGCTAGAGGAAGAAATCGCGAAGGCGAACGATTACGATCCTGACGAAAAGGACCAGCATACGGCCCACGTATCCGCCGGGCGGCGATTGTTGAGGGCGGTTAAGGTGTCGTGCTTGGCTATGGCCGGTGTTCTCGGAAGGTTACTTTCATATTTAGCTGGAAAATTCGCTGACACGGCAGTTGGTAAAGCCGCCGCATGGAGTATCGAGAAACTGACAGACTTACTCGGGAAGTGCTGGAATCTGTTTTGATAGAGAGCTTATTTCGGTTCCAAGCAATGACCCTAGATATCGTCGTAGGTGGAATCGGGATGGCGGCGGCGATCGTCGCCGCGGCGTTATGGCTCTATGCCTCGCTGATAGCGCCGCCCGATAACCTAGACACATTCATCGGCGAGCTACAGCGAATCGCCAGGTTGAACGCTTACGCCGCTTGGGCGGCCGTCGTGGCTGCGCTATGCGCCGCGTACCTATTCGGCCGGCAGAATCGATGGCTGTAGCTCACTGGTGGGCGCCACTACGGGAGTGGCTGAAGTGCATTTTTCTTTCGCTTCGCGCATTCAACACGATTTCGGGCCTGTGCCTCAGAGTGACCGGGCCCGTCCTGTCTTTTCTTCAACTCGGGAAGCATGAGTCCAAGGCCACTCAGCCATGACGAGACTTCTGCGATATCGCGCGCAAGGTCATGCAATTGGTCGATTGGTATCTCGCCCCCTTGGCTCACAAGCTTGCCCCGAGCGGTGAATTTCACTACGAACGCAGGCGTATCTTTCCCAAAGCCGAACAGCGGTGAATCAAGCGCCGACCACATACCGTGCGCAGCTAGATTGCGTTGCCCTTGAAGGCACGTCCTAACGAAATCGCTGACCTTAGCCATTGGGCCGGCCAATTCCGGGCGCGTTTGACGTAGGAGCGTGGTCAACGTGTCTAATTTTGATTGGATCTGTAGCTGCGTTGATATGACCCGCCCCAAATCGTTGCGCAGGTCAGCGGCGCGCCAGATACAGCTATCGAGCATTGATTCCATCAAGCTCCACTGAGTGATCACAAGGCCGATTGCCTCGAGATAATCCTTGCGTACGTACTTGAGAAAAATTTCTGGTTCGACCGCACTTGGTTTAGGTTTCATTTTTTGATGCCCTGGATGATGCCCAAACGGCTAACATCACGATTTGTTAGCGTACGAACAAATAGCAGTAACTCCTTGTTTTTATGGTGCCCGCTCCCGGAGTCGAACCGGGACGGAGCTTGTGGCTCCAACGGATTTTAAGTCCGTTGCGTCTACCAGTTCCGCCAAGCGGGCACGATCGGCCGAGTGGTATCCTTCACTGTAAAGTTGACGCGCCGGGCGCCATCGCCGCAAGCATCGCGATCAGCCGCCGGCGGCAAGCGCCGTCGATGCGCTCGCCTCCTCGACCGGCTCGCCGCCGAACGAGCGCATCAGCGCCTTGACCTCCTCGGCGGCGGCGGCAAGCGGTCCCGCCTCGAAGCCGCGCAGCACGATCGAGGTGCCGAACTGTCCGAGGCGAAAATAGGGGTAACTGCCGATTTCGACGCCGGCGTAGCGGCCCTGAATCTCGCTCAGGCCCCGCGCAAGTTTGCCCTCAGGTACGGTGCTGGTGACCGTACGCGAAAGCATCGGCCGCCCGCCGGCAAGGCGATGCTTCAAGCCGTCGAACATCGCCTGCATGATGCGCGGCACCCCCGCCATTACGAAGACGTTGCCGATGGCGAATCCCGGCGCCTTGCTCACCGGGTTGTCGATGAGCGTGGCGCCCCGCGGAATGTTCGCCATGCGCAGGCGCGCCTCGTTGAGGTCGGCGGGGTTGGCGTAATGGCTCATCAACCGAGCCACCGCCTCGGGGTTGCGCTCGAGCGGCACGCCGAACGCCTTGGCGACGCACTCCGCCGTAATATCGTCGTGGGTCGGCCCGATGCCCCCGGTGGTGAGGACGTAATCGAACTTGGCGCGTACGTCGTTGACCGTCGCGACGATTGTCTCCTCGATGTCGGGAATCACCCGCGCTTCGAGCACCTGGATGCCGATGGCGTTGAGCTGCTCGGCCAGCCACGGCAGATTGGCGTCCTTG
>DASTOD010000304.1:0-2859 GCA_035762645.1 Binatia bacterium
GGCTGCGGGCGTCCTGTTGCTAGCTGCAGTTTGCCTCGGCCTATTCGGATGTTCTGCGACTCCCGGTAAACCAGCGGTCGTCAGCACTCCATCGAGCGAAGCTCCACCGAAGGCAGCACCATCCCAAGTCGCGCCCAAATCACCGCTGCTCGAGCCGCAGGCTTTCAATCTGCAAGATCTGTCTGTGCGCGAAGAGCGGGGCCAGACCACTGTATGGATCAAGTTTTCACAGCCGGTGGTGGAGTTTCGCCATTTTCCGCTGCCGCAACCGACGCGCATTGTCTTGGACATTTTTGGCGACACCAAGCAGTCATCTCAGACAGAAACCTTTCGCATCGATACGAATTGGCTGTCGATGCTTAGATTCAGTTCCCTTACCGGGAGCTTACGGCTCACGTTCGATATAGCGGCGGCGACCGTTCCGCCGTACACCATCAGCCCAGAGGACGGCGGGCTCAAGATCGTGGTTGGCTCGGTCGAACCCAATGCAACGGCCAGGAAGGACCTCACGTTGGTTAAACGCGGAAAACGGACGGACGCGACCGCCGTCGACACCGCGTCAGTCGCAAACGGCGACATGAAAAGAAGCATTTCCGAACCGGTTCCGACGGAAAAGAAATACACAGGGCAAAAGATCTCTCTCGATTTTAAGGATGCCGATATCAAGAACGTTTTCCGTCTCTTGGCCGAAGTCAGCGGGCTCAATATCGTGGTGACCAATGATGTCAATCAAAAGGTGACGATTCGCCTCGTCGAAGTGCCTTGGGATCAAGCCCTGGATTTGCTCATCGAGACGAATGGATTGGGTAAGGAACAGCTCAACAACGTCGTCCGGATATCCACCGCCGGCACGCTCAAATCGGAGAAAGACGCGTTGATAGCCGCCCAGAAATCAAAGCAGGATTTGGAACCGCTCCAGACGGTTTACTTCAACGTGAATTACGCAAAGGTCAAAGACCTGGAACCCAAGGTCAAAACCCTGTTGAGCAAGCGGCCCGATGCTGCGTTGGTGACCGACGAGCGCAGCAACACGATCATGGTTCGAGATATCAAAAAGTCGGTCGATGATGTGGCAACTCTGGTAACAAAACTGGACCTGCGCACGCCGCAGGTGCTGATCGAATCGAATCTAATCGAAACGACGCCGAGTTTTGCGCGGTCCCTTGGCGCGGAGTTGAATTTTACGTTAAGCACCCCAGCCGATTTTGATTCGCGATTTCTGGCCGGCGCGCCGTTTGTGGGGAGCTTGACGCCCACCATTCCTCCGACCGTGATTCCCCTTCCCGGTCCTGGTTTCCGACTCGGCATTTTCCAAAATCGTTTCGGGCCGTTCAAGGATCTAAACTACGTGTTGACGGCAGCCGAGAATGAAGGAAACGTCAAGATTATTTCCCGGCCATCGGTGGTCACGCTGAACAATGTCGCTTCGACCATCAAAAATGAGCGCATTCTCAGAATCGCGTTGCCTAGTTCGACCAATATAGCCAGCGGCAGCGGAGCCGCCGCTGGAACGGCCGTGGCCACCGAGAAGATCCCCGTTGGCATTACGTTGAACGTCATCCCTCAGGTCTCCAGCGATGGCTTTGTACTCATGAACATTAACGTCAAGTCAAGTTCAATTGCCGATAACCCCACGGTTTCTACCGGTACGTCTGGTGTCATTCCTTTCGATGAACTCAATAGGGAAGCCATAGCCAATGTTCTTGTTCGCGATGGGGAAACCATAGTCATCGGAGGAATCCTGAAAGATACGGATGCGACCTCAGAAAGCGGAGTTCCCTATCTTAAGAATATCCCGGTTCTCGGATGGCTGTTCAAAAATATGCGCTGGCAGAAAAACTTCGAGGAACTGGTGGTCTTCATTACGCCCCGGATTGCTTCTGCAGGGTCTGAAAATCTCCCGACCGCCGATCAGCTCTGGCGGGAGCAGATGAGGAAAACCGAAGGAAAGCAGTCCGCCCCGGCCACGACCCCCGCCACCCCGTAGCTTTATGATGATGCGTCGAGGTAGACTTGCCCTATGTCGCGTCACGGCCGGCAGAAAAGTCTCGTGCGTCTTGTGTTCGGGTTTTTTTTGGTCCTACGGTCGAAATCACGTCAGGTTACAATTTCAACTCTTGTTCTCATTGCCGCGGTTTCGATAATTTCGCGAGCGGTTCTGGCAAACCGGCCCGGGTTTCTTCCAGTCGCGGAAATCACCGGCTTTAGCGCGTGGCGCCCTTATAGCAATCCCAATCAGCTTGTTTCTGTCGGGATGAATAAAGGCGAAGTGCTCGCGATTGCCGGCAAACCGGATCACGAAGAGTCCTACTATCAAGGGCCAGGCGGGCGGCTCCTTAGAATTTCGGATTGGTATTACGTGCGCTCCGGCCATGATCCAGAAACGACTCCGTTGAAATTCGTCCAAGACAATCTGGTAAGCATTACAACAACTCCAGGACCGAGGTAGGCATAGGCCGGAACTGCGACGACGGACCACATAGTCCGGTGGTCGAGTGTTTCGTGCGGACCCCTCGATACGCGACCTTGGAAGGTCGCTACTCGGGGTAGTCGGGTTGTTTTCCGACTTGTCCCGAGTAGGCCGTATGGCTGTAACGAGGGACTCGGGTTTCGGGTTCAACTCGAGACTCGAAACCCGGAACTCGAAACTGCTTTGTGTGTGCAGACTTGAAAGCTTCCGTCTCAGCCTATAACCTAGGGCGGGATTAGGAATTTTGGCATGCTTCGCTACTTCACCGCGGGGGAATCTCATGGCCCCTGTTTGACGATGATTATCGACGGGGTGCCGGCGGGATTTCCCATTGACGCTGCCGGGATCAATCATGACCTTTGGCGTCGCCAGCAGGGCTATGGACGCGG
>DASTOD010000305.1:0-13282 GCA_035762645.1 Binatia bacterium
CCTCCGCGTTTCGGTCGAGCGGCTCGCGATCCCGCACGCCAGGGCGGCCGCCCCCGCCGCATTAGTGAGATTATGGCGGCCGAGAAAATGGACGCGCACTTGGGATTGCATTCGACCGATCCGTAGCGTGAAACGCATCCCGCGGGCTGCCGCGACCCGCGCGCATTCGATCCGCACCTCTCCCCCTCGACCGTAGGTAATTTTACGGCCTTTGAACCGGGCGCCGAGTCGCCGCACCCAGGGATCTTCCAGGTTGACTGCAATCGTCCCGCCGGCGCGGATAGCGCGAAAGAGCTCGCCCTTTTCGCGCGCCACGCCCGTCAGACTGTTGAGTCCTTCCAAGTGGGCGGCGGCAACAGAGGTGATGATTCCCATATCCGGATCGGCGATCTCGCAAAGACGCCGGATCTCCCCTGGATGGTTCGTCCCGAGCTCCACCACGGCGACCTTGTGATGCTTGCGTAGCCGCAGCAGCGTGAGAGGCAATCCGACGAGGTTGTTGAAGTTGCCATCAGTTTTCAAGACCTTACGCCGCAGGGTTTGGCCGTCAATCGTAGCCCGTTCAAGAATTGCAGCGGTCATTTCTTTGGTCGTGGTCTTGCCGTTGGACCCTGTGATAGCCAAGACTTTGGGCGCCAACTTGCGACGGCGAAAATGGGCCAAATCTCCCAACGCTCGCAGGGTGTCCGGCACACGGACGACCACCGCGTCTCGCGGCACCGACCGGCCCAGGTCTTGATGAACGATGACGCACGCTGCGCCGCGCCGCACCGCTTCGCCGGCGAATCGATGGCCGTCGAATCTTTCGCCTTTGAGAGCGATGAAAACCGAACCCTTTTTCACTTTGGCCGAATCGGTAACGATTTCGCCGAAGCTGCTATTTTGACGGTCGCGGACGATCGTGCCGCCGGTCGCTGACAAAAGTTCGTCTCTGGTCCATGCCATCAGTCGTTTCGAGTCTCACAAAACGCCCCCTTGACCCGCTGCAACTCTTGGCGCGCCACCTCCCGGTCATCGAAGCGCATTCTTTTCGATCCGAGGATTTGATAATCCTCGTGTCCCTTACCGGCAATCAAAACGAGATCGCCCGGGCGCGCCACCGCGAGGGCGATTCCAATGGCCTTTCGCCGGTCCGCTTCCACGCAGTAGCCCCGTTCAGCTCTCAATCTTACCTCTCCGGACACGAGTTCCGAAACACCAGACCCGAGAGCTGGGGCCCGAAACTTGTTGAACGCCGTCTTCTGAACGCCGGCCTCGATCTCTGCCAGGATCCGCAATGGATCTTCCGTACGCGGATTATCCGAGGTTAGTACCGCAACGTCGCTCAAGCGCGCGGCAATCTCGCCCATTAACGGTCTCTTGCCTCTGTCGCGATCGCCACCGCAGCCGAATACACAGATGAGCTTTGGGTTTCGCGGATCGGCTTTGGCGACGAGCCCGCGCAGCGCCGTCAGTACTTTTTCCAGCGCGTCCGGCGTGTGTGCGTAATCCACCAAGATGGAAATCCCGAGATCATTCTCGACTTTCTCTAATCTGCCGGGGACGGCGGTGACGCGCTCAATACCCGCCACCACCGATCGGGCGGGCAGCCCCAGCGCGAAACCGACACTCAAGGCCGCCATGATGTTCTGCAAGTTGGCGGCGCCGATCAACCGGGAAGAAAATTGCAGCGACTGGTCCTTGACCTGTATTTTCCCTCTCAAGCCGCCGACATCGCTCTCGACATCCAGAGGGTGGACATCGCAATGAGCACCTTGGCCGTAGCTCCAAAGCTCGGTCCCGTGGCCCTGAAGTTGGCCGAGCAACTCTCGACCGCGCTCATCTTCGCCGTAGATCACCGCCGCCTTCTTCGTTTTGGCGCTGCTTTGCAGATAATCGGCGAACAGCCGGCGCTTGGCTGAAAAGTAGTCGTCCATGTCGCGATGATAATCGAGATGATCCCGAGACAGGTTCGTGAATACGGCGACATCGAAGTCTACGCCCCGAACCCGCTCCTGCACCAAGGCATGAGAGGAAACCTCCATTGCCACAGAGCTTACACCGGCCTCGCGCATCTCGGCCAAAAGAGCTTGCAGGTCGGGCGACTCGGGCGTGGTCTGGTGGGAGGGAGTCTCATGCCCGCTGTGGCGATAATTGACGGTTCCGATCACCCCCGGCTGCATGCCGGCCGCTCCGAGGATCGATTCCACTAGATAAGTAACGGTTGTTTTGCCGTTGGTTCCAGTGACGCCGACGACGCGCATTCGACTGGTGGGCCGGCCATAAAAGTGGTTACTCCACAAGCCCATCGTGCGGCGAACATTCTTTACCCGGATCGCCGTCATCTCTACTGGACATGCGGCCATTCGCTCGACCACGGCGACCGCAGCCCCGCGCTCGAAGGCCTGGGCAACGAAGTCATGCCCGTCGAGCTTTTCCCCCGAAACGGCGAAGAAAATGTCTCCGGGCCGCGCCTTGCGGGAGTCATAACTCAGCCCCGTCACCTGTTGTTGCAAATTTCCCTCGGCTTGTGCCACCTCCCCCAACGATAAAAACTGCCCAAGAAGCATTCCCGTCAGCCTTTGAGATTTAAGACCAAGATTTCGTTCTCGTTCCACCGAGCGCCGGGCGCCGGTATTTGCTCGACGACATAGCCAAAGCCGTGCATTTTGACCTTGAGCTTCAGGTCGCGCGACTTTTCCACCGCCTGGCGAAGACTGAGACCGACAAAGTCCGGCACACCCGAACCATCGGCCGCGGTCTTGTCGTTCACGGCTCGGGACGGGCGCCGGGTACTAAAACCTTCACCCCGCCCCACCGGCGCCGGCGTGAGATCCGGATTCCGCGGCGCGACCGCCAGCTGTCTGAGCCCGCCGCGGGCGATATTCCGAAAGGTCGGAGCCGCAACGACGCCACCGTAGACATTGACTTCCGGCTCATCGATAAGAACCAGGACCACCAGCCGGGGATCGTCGGCGGGCACAAAACCGATGAAAGAGGCCACGCGCTTTTTCGCCGCATATCCACCGCGAGCCAGATCCGCCTTTTGCGCTGTGCCGGTTTTGCCCGCTACCTCAAATCCCTCGATGCTCGCCATCACTCCCGTGCCTCCCTCATTGGTCACGTCTTTTAGCATCGCGGCCAGCAGTCGCGATGTTTTCTCCGAGATCACGCGTCGCACGACGTGGGGTTGGTTTTCGAGGAGCACCTCGCCGCGCGGGCTGACGACGCGACGAACGACATGCGGGCGCATCAAAAACCCGCCGTTGGCAATGGCCGCATAGGCCGTGACCATTTGCATGGGCGTCGTCGAGATGCCTTGGCCGAAGGCGTGTGTGGCGAGATCGATCGCCGCCCAACGCTCCGGCTTGCGCAACAGACCCGGCACTTCGCCCGGCAAATCGACGCCGGTCAGTTGGCCAAAACCAAACTTTTCGATGTATCGGAAAAAACGTTCCTTCTTGAGTTTGTCCGCCACTTTGGTGAATCCGATATTGCTCGACACCTGGAGGATCTTGGAAAACGGCAGCCAACCATACGGATGAGTGTCATGAATAACCCTGCCGGCATAACTGTACTTCCCCATCTCACAATAGAAGAGATCTTCTTTGCCCACCACACCCTCTTCTAAAGCGGCGGCGGCGAGGATCGTTTTGAAAGTGGAACCCGGCTCAAAGCTGTCCGCCACCGCCCGATTGCGCCTTTGCTGCGCGGATTCCTTAGAAAAATTATTGGGATTGAAGGACGGATAGTTGGCCAAGGCCAGCACCGCGCCGGTGAAAGGCTCCACGACGATCACCACCCCCGCCTTGGCCCGATATTTGGCGACAGTCGACTCCAATTCCTTTTCCGCCAGGTGTTGTATGGAGGTATCCAAAGCCAAATGGATATCGCCGCCAGGCGGAAGTTGCAGCCCTTCTACGCCTTGCACTAGAACTCGCCGGCCCAAGGCGTCGCGCTCGGTAACGGAAGAACCCGTTTCTCCTCGAATATGGTCGTTGTATTGGAGCTCCACGCCTTCGAGCCCCTCCGCATCGCGGCCGACGAATCCAATCACCTGGCCCGCGAGCTGGCCCTGAGGATAGTACCGGTTGGGCTCGTAAAACATGCCGATGCCCTCGATGTTCAATGCCTGGATTTTTTCGGCCTCAAGCGGGGTAATTTGTCGTTTGATCCAAACGAACGGTTTCTGTGCGGTCACTCTTTGTTTCACGTCGGCCGATTTGAGACCGAGGATCGCGGCGAGCTTCCGGCTCGCTATGTCTGGAGCTTCGATGCGATGTGGCCGGGCGTAGACCGACTGGGCTTCCAAACTCAGCGCGAGCGGCTCGCCGGCGCGATCGAGCACCGCTCCGCGCTTGGGCTGCACGATCCACTCCTTCAGGTGCTGGCGCTCACCCAGCCGCTTGAGCCTGTCCCCTTGCAGGACTTGAAGTTGGAAGGCGCGCCCCGCGATAACCACTAAAACGAGCGAAAAGAAGATCCTGGCGATTCCCAGACGTATCCGGCTTTTTTCAGATGAACGCCTCATGGCAAAATGATGACTTGGCCTTTCTCCGGCGGCGCGAGCCCTAATCGCTTGCGCGCCATCGCTTCCAACCGATCCGGGGAGGTCAACGTCGCCAGCTCGACCTTCAACTCGCGATTTTCTTGCTCCAGTCGATTTTGCAGTTTGCTTGTGGTCGAGAGCACGTAACCCATGTGAACCACCTGCAGCCTCAGCCAAACATGCACCAACACGATCGCCACCAAGGCGAGGAACACGAGCGAAGTCGCCAGCGGGATGCGGCGTCGCTGATGGCGGATCCGCCTCGTCGGCCGGTCTTGATGCAGCGGGCGGGGGCGTCGCGCCCGGTTGTCCAATGCGGTGGCCGCGCGCATGACGTTTAAAGCCTTTCCACTGCCCGCAGTTTCGCGGAGCGAGCGCGTGGATTATGTTGGATTTCACTCGATGACGGAGTCACGGGTCGCTTCGTGAGCAGCTTTACTTTTCGGCTCCAACCGCACCGGCAAATCGGAGTCTTTGGCGGACAGAGGCAGTCACGGCTCCATTTTCGAAACGCTCTCTTCACCCGCGCGTCTTCCAATGAATGAAACGATATGATGGCCATCCGCCCCTTTGGTCTCAAAATCTCGTGGCCGTCTTCCAGGAAGCGATCCAGCTGTTCCAGCTCCTGGTTCACGGCAATCCGTAAAGCCTGAAAGGTTTGTGTCGCGGGATGATGATCCCGATCTCGCGCTCTTTTGACCCGCGCGATCAGCTGCGCAAGCTCGCCTACAGTCGCCACGGGCGCGAGCTTGCGCTCGGCCGCGATCGCCAGCGCTATCCTGCGCGCTTGCCGCTCCTCCCCATAGTCCCTGAAAATCCGCTCCAATTCTGCAACCGAAAACGTATTAACGATCTGGTAGGCATCCAATCGCTGCCGCCGATCCATTCGCATGTCGAGCCGGGCATCGCCGCGAAAGCTAAACCCCCTCTCGGGAGACTCCAGCTGGTGCGAGGACACGCCGAGGTCGAGAATGATTCCATCCACTGCGTGCCAGCCGATTTCCGCCAGGATCTCCCGGGCCGATGCAAAGCTGGCGTGACGAATCTCTAGACGTTCACCAAAACCGCCCAATCGCAAGCGGGCCGCCGCAATCGCTTCATCATCCAAATCGAGGCCCAAGACTTGCCCGTCAGGGCTGCTCTCAACCAGAAGCTTCTCTGTATGACCTCCGCCTCCTAAGGTTCCGTCCAGGTATTTTCCGCGCGGTTCGGGTTGCAGAAATCGCATCGCTTCCTGAACCAACACGGGAACATGAGCGAACGCCATCTAGTGGCTGGTTCCATCTCCTTCCCAATCGTCGTCGAAACTCTCGATGGCATCTTCGAGCGACGTGTATTCCTCAAAAAAACGATCCATACCGACAACCTTAAAAATGTCCCTCAAGAACGGACTCATCCCGGCCAGCTTAAGATCACCGTTTAAATTTCTCAGCAGCTTGAGTCTTTCCAGCAGTACGCCGATGCTCAGATAATTGATATGATCGACCGATTTCAGATTGAGAACAACTTTCGTGCGTTCTTTTTCGATCAAAGATCCAATTGCATCTTTGATACGTATCATCTCACGAAAATCGATATCGCCGGTGAGATCGAGCACCGAAATATCCTGAATGGGCTTTCGCATAAGCATTTCTTAAATCTCCTTTCGATCAGGGAGAGGACAGGTGGAATTGGCTGTTTTTGTTTCACTATTGGTACATATTGTTGATAAGTGTCTTAACCATAGGACATTGTTGGGAAAAATTTTTTTGCTCTGCGCTGGTTCAGATCAGTACGTAATCGAAGCGCCGCTCCTCCACGTTCAGTTTTTTTTCCTCTGAAACGGCTCTGCTCTGTAGCGTCATAAACTATAGTCCCAGGTCGCCGAGGAAATCGGGATCCTGCATCAACTTGTCTTCGGCGTCGGTGAAAATCTTTTTCCATGCCGCCTGATCCCACACGCGGAATTTCTCGAGCGCCGCAACCAACACGACATCGCGTTTGAGGTCGGCGTATTTTCTGAGTAACGGCGGGATGAGAATGCGGCCCTGTTTGTCAACGGTGCACTCACTGGCGCCGCCGAGATAGTAATTCTGAAACATCACCATGCGCCGGTCGAATTTGGGTTTCTTACGAATTTCTTCCTCGAAGCGGATCCATTCCTCTAGCGGGTAAATGTCGAGACAGCGCATACCGTCGACAACAAAGTTGGTGATCACCATGCGCTCATCACCCTTGCCCAGCAGCACATCCCGAAATTTAGCGGGGATGCTGAGCCTGCCCTTGCCGTCGAGAGTATGTTCAAAGCTGCCACGAAACATGCGCCGCTATCATTTTGTAGGTATCTTAATGGGAATTTTTCCCACTTTTTCCCACCTAGGCGCCACTTATAGCCTTACGAATATTAACTGTCAATAAAAAAGTAATATTCTTCGAAGATATTTTTTAATGGCTGAAGTCTCCGGCAACCGAGGGAAAGAAAAACGATCTACTTTCCTGTTTTCAGACAAAATTTCATGCCTGAAAATGAAGCAGCGTAGCGGCTGCTGTTAGGGTGGATGCGCGCTTGAGATCTACCAGGAAGGGAAAATTTTTATAGATAAAACACTAATGGGCTAAAGTGGATCGGTAAGCCGGATTCTGTAGCGACACGTAACCGTGCCGCAGCGATCATTCGTCTTGCCCCTGGATTACTCCAGGGGTCGAGCGACCTTACCCGAGGGTTACGGGCGGACCACCCAACCCTCCTATTTGGTCTTGCTCCGAGTGGGGTTTGCCAAGCGCCCGCCATTACTGGCGGACCGGTGAGCTCTTACCTCGCCTTTTCAACCTTGCTCTCCGCCTGAGGCGGAGGGCGGTGTGTTTTCTGTGGTACTTTCCCCCGATCACTCGGGGCCGCCGTTAGCGGCCACCCTGTCCTATGGAGTCCGGACTTTCCTCCCTCCGCGGGTACGGAGAGCGATCGCTTAATCCACTTTAGCCCGTCGAGCTTGTTTCAACGCTTCGTCGATGCCCCGATTAGCCAAACGATCGGCCACCCGATTGGACTCTCTAGGCACGTGGAGAATCCGATAGGCATCAAATTGGCGTAGGAGGTCGGTGACTTTCTGAAACAGCAGTTTGAGCTTTTCGTCCTTGACCCGGTACTCGCCATTCAATTGACGAACCAGGAGTTCCGAATCGCTCTGGATACATATCTTTTTTTTGCCTGATTCGAGCACCGCTTTCAACCCCATCAACAGGGCTTCATATTCCGCGACGTTATTGGTTGCGCGCCCCAAATAGCAACTCAGTTCGTTTACCAACGCTCCGTTTTCATCGAAAATGGCGGCGCCACATCCGGCCTCTCCCGGATTTCCGCGGGCTGCGCCGTCCACCATGAGGAGCCATTCACTTTCCGGGTCTGGCATTCCAACTCTCAACTATCTCTGCACTCGATCAATCTCGACGATATTCGCGACGAGCGTTGGGGAATCGAGTGAACGAACGGAATTTCCTGGAGAGTCGCGGTCCGGGGGCAACTCAGGCGGATTTCGCCTCGGCCACGGACGGCTTACAGTAAAGGATGCGCTGACAACTGGGGCAAAGATTGACTTTGTCGCTCTTGATGATTTCGTTCAAAAGCTGCGGCGGAATGTTCATATAGCAGCCTTGGCAGATCCCGCCGGCGACTTCCACCACGGCCATGCCGCCGCGCCGCGCAAAAATAAGTTCGTAGCGAGAAATGAGATCTTTCGCAATCTGTGCCGCGATGCTCTGGCGCCGCGTGAAAGCTTCGGTGACGGTTTCCTCAATGCCGTAGATCTGTGACTGCATCGCCTCCTGCTTTTGCTTCCACTCTTCCTGCAGCTTCGTCACCTCTTCTTGTTTTGATGCTATTTCGGCTTTGAGGGCGTCAATTTCTTCCAACACCTGGATCAGATCATCCTCCAATTGGCCGTTGTTTTGTTTGATTTGATCGATCTCCCGTTGCAGCGCCTGAAGTTCTTTGACGTTTTTGATGCGGTTCATCCGCATCCGTTTGTCCATAGCCTTCTTTCCTTCATCCTGCAGGACGCGATCTTTCTCGAGCCGCAATTTTTCCTTTTCCGCAAATGCCGCCATCAGAGACTCTATTTGCTTTTTTTTGATTTGGATCTCTTTTTCCCCTGCTCCGAGCTCACCGAGCAGTTCTAGTTTGATGCCGTTTTGCTCCTTGATCTGGCGATCAACGCTTTGCAAGGCCGCCAATGTTTCTATCTGTGCGCGCAATTTCGTCTCTCCCTTTGCCCAAAAAAACAAATGCACCCCTGGGGGTGCATTTGGTCGCTTAAAGGTGCTCCGAATCTTGATGGTTTAATTCGTTTCCTCACCGCTCCCGGTCACAACTCCTAGAGCTTTATTACCGCGATTTTTCGATCTTGTCAAAAGTAAGCTACACTGGAGCGCGAAATAGCTGAGTTTTGAGTCACAGCATGAGGCGCTTGATGGCAGGCACCGGCCGTTGGAAAGCTCACCCGATGGGGTCGGTCGGGTGGCGACTAAAGCGCCATTTTACCCGGGTTCATGATGTAGTTGGGATCCAACGCAGCCTTGATCTGCCGCATGATCTCCAGGCCGAAGCCGTGCTCTTCGGCCATGAGAGGAGCAAGCTTCACGCCGACGCCGTGAGTGTACTCCATCGAGCCGCCCATTTGCTGAACCAGCCGCAGCAACTCGACCAGGCATTCCTCGAGCGTCAGCTGAGCGTTGTTGGTGCCGTCATCTTCAATCGCCAAACGCATCGAGAAGAATTCCGGCTGGATCCACAGCCCGCTCTCTTGAAGATCAACCCCGCGCGCCTCGATGATTTTCATCGCCGCGGCTCTGAAGCTCAGCACCTTAGATCCCGGAAGCGCCACATGAATCCAATCCCGATAGACGCCGTCTCGGCCGCGCTCCCGTCGTTGCCGCCGATTGCGAATAAAGCGTCTCGCGATATCGTGGCGGCCGCGCCAGAAGATCTCCGCTTCTTGCCGCGGCAATTTCTCGCCGCCCTGGCCCTTGCATACGCGCCACGCAAGCTTCTCCTCCGCATCGACGATTTCCTCGTTGCCTTCGAAGCCCAGGTACAGGATCGCGCCGGCCGTATATTTTTCATCATCATCGCCGAAGTCGAGAACCGCCGGCTTCAGGCCGCGCCAAAATAGTTGTTGGATGGCGCCGTATCCCTGTTCGAAAGAGGTAAAACGAACCGCCCGAAGGACGCGTTTGGCGGGTCGAGGAAAAATTCTAAGCGTCGCTTCGGTGATAATACCGAAGCATCCTTCCCCGCCGATCAGGAGAGCCTTGAGATCGATGCCGGCCGAGGTTTTGGGTACGGCACGCGTGCGCAGGATTTCCCCACTCGGCAAAACCGCTTCCAGACCGAGAACCTGATCGCCCATCGAACCGTAAAGGCCGCCGCGATAGCCGACGCTGTTGGTCGAAATGGCGCCGCCGATCGTCGCCACCGGCAAAGTCCAGGGATCATGGCCGAGGATAAAATTTTCCTCGTTAACTCGCTGTTCCACCGCTTCCAAAACGGCTCCCGCCTGAACGCAAACCGATCGAGATTCCCGATCGACCCCGAGCACGGCGCCCATGAGCCGCAAGTCAACCACGATTCCGGGGCGTATGGACAACGCGCCGCCCATCAGGCCGGAGCCGCCACCGTAGGGAACAAGAGGCGTTCTTTCGTCATTGGCCAGCCGAACGATTTGCCGAACTTCGTCCGTGGAACAGGGTTTGACGATGCAAAGCGGTAATGTAAGCGGCGGACGGTTGAGGGGATGAATGCGCCCCTCGCTAAGCGCGTCCCAAGAGAGTTCGTCCAAATGGTCGCCGGCGGTGGAAATTCGCGCCGGGTCTATGATCTTCCGAAGCTTATCCAGAGGATTGCCCATAGTCGAGATTGGCTAGTCTGAATTTTAGCCGCAACGAATATATCCCAATCTGCACGAACGCGGAAGCGATGCTCGCGCGCGACAAACAGACCGAAAAGCCGAGCCTACAGCAAGGTACCGCGTAGCACGATCACGGCAACGCTGAAGTAGATCACCAACCCTGTGACATCCACCAGGGTGGCGACAAAGGGCGCCGAGGCGCTGGCAGGGTCGAAACCCAGCGCGCGCAGAACGAATGGCAACAGCGAGCCGGCAATCGCACCCCACAAGACAACCCCGATGAGGCTGAGAGAAACGGTCAGCGCGATCAGGACGTAATGTTCGCCATAGGCGTTGAATAAGAATTGCCATAAAACGATTCGAACAAGACCGATGAAAGCCAGGATCAGCCCCAGGCCGAGACCGGTAACCAGCTCGCGCCGGATCACACGCCACCAGTCTCTGACTCTCACTTCCCCGAGCGCCATGGCGCGGATCACGAGCGTGGTAGCCTGCGAGCCCGAGTTGCCCCCGCTGCTGATAATCAAAGGCACAAACAACGCTAGCACCACGGCCCGAGCAATCTCCGCTTCGAATTGGCCCATGGCGGTGGCGGTGAGCATCTCGCCGAGAAACAAAGCGGCGAGCCAACCCGCTCTTTTTTTAATCATCCGTGGCAACGGCACTTCCAAGTACGGGCCTTCCAGTGTCTGCACGCCGCCGATTTTTTGAATGTCTTCTGTCGCTTCTTCTTGAACGACATCGACAATGTCATTGACATTCACGACGCCCTTGATGCGCCCTTCTGAGTCCACAATGGGCATCATCACAAGATGATGGCGCATGAAGAGCTTGCTTAACGCCTCCTGGTCCAAGTCCTCGGGCGCTGAGATCACGGCGGTCCGCATGACCTCACGCACCAGCTTGTCGCCCGGCGCCACGATCAGGTCGCGAAAGGAGACGACGCCCAGTAGATGCTCCTCCGAGTCGACCACATAGACATAATAGACCGTCTGCTCCCGGTGGCGCGCGTCCCTGCGCAGGTAGCTGATCGCCTCATCCACCGTCATATCGAGCCGAAGCCTGGAATAGCGGGTGTTCATCAGCCCGCCGGCTTCATCTTCGGCATAGTCGAGGAGGCCCTTGACTTCCCCTCGGGTACGGTCGTCGAGAAGCGCAAGTAAGCCTTCACGTTCTGCGGCCGGAGCCTCTTGAATCAAGTCGGCGGCATCGTCGGGGGCCAACAATCTCATCCACAACCGTCTTTCACCCGCCGGCAAGGCTAAAATCAACTGAGCCCGGTCGCGAGCGCTTAGCTGCAAGAAGAAAGCGTCGGCGTCGTCCCGATGTAAAAACTCAAAGCCCTCCACCCGTTCCTCAGCCGAGAGGACGGGCCAAGCCTCGTAGAGTTCAGCAGACGTGAATCCTTTCTCCATTTGTTCCTCCGGGTGATTTTGCGCGAATTGATCAACCGGTATTCCTAACACACCCGCGTGGCGACGCAATCAGCGCGCAGCCAGGGCGCTGAAAGCAAGAAACCCTCGAGTCTTGTCGTCTTCGCCCGACAAATTATCACCGTTCAAGATGGTTCCAATCGTTTAAGCCGATTGAACGAAGCGCAGCGGTTGAACGGCTGGAACGTTTTGAACTTTAGCGCTCAGTAGGAAGGAAAGAGGCAACCATCGGCGCCATCCGGACAGATGGCGGCTGCGGTGTGCAGCGCGAATTTGTGCGTGCCCGCAAGATGATCGAGCATCGCGATGCGGCTGATAAAACCGACCTGGTGCAGCAGGCAAAAGAACGGAGCGTTGACGACAACCGGAGGGGGGACGTAGTAAGGATGGTAGGGCGGCAACAGATTGATTCCCGGTGGGTAGAAATAGCCATAGGGATAATAAAAATAGGCATGCGGGTAGGAAGGGAAGACGTAAACCTGCGCTCGCGCGCTGCGAAAAGCCGCGGAGCTCGATACGGCAGCAGGCGTGCTACGGCCCGAGCGCACAGAAGACTTCTCCCTTCCCGCCCCTACTTCTCCTCCAAGCGCCACAGACAAAACCAACAATGTAACGAACCCGTGAATTAACAGCTTCATCGCCCTCTTGTCCACTATCTTAGACGCTCGATGAGGTGTTTTATAGCGCACGCCCTTTATCAGAAATCACCCGTTTGTCATCCCGAGCAAAAGCGAGGGATCTAAGATTTCTCGCTGCGCGCTCGAAATGACACGAGAGGTCAGCGGATGCATTCGTGCTCTGAACAGCCTGTCGCCTCGTGTATGGCGGGGTCAGATTTGAAATCCGGCTCGCAATCGCTTTAATGGAAAGTCGGGTTGGAATCATCATCATCCTTCCCGCCATGAATGACCTGAAAGCGCCGCTTCAAACGGGCAAGACGACGCCGATCGCGGTACAACTTGAAATGATCCCACGGATTTCCCCAGCGCAAATAGACGTAGCCGAAGAGCATGCCCCCGAGATGGGCCAGGTGAGCGATCCCGCCCTGGCTCGCGGTTATGGAGGAATAGAAAGCGATAGCGCCGATGATCCACACGAAATGTTTCATCTTGATCGGAAAGAGAAAATAAAAGTAGACGATCCGATTCGGGTAGATCAGGCCATAGGCGAGCAGGATGCCGTAAATGCCGGCGGAGGCGCCGATGCTCGGCGCCGTCTGGCCGGGAACGAACAGCGTGTTCAGGATTCCGCCGCCGATAACCGAGACGAAGTAATATTTGAGGAAAAACTCACTTCCCCAACGCCGCTCCAGATCACAACCAAACATCCACAGGGCTAGCATGTTGAACAAGATGTGAAACAACCCGCCGTGGAGAAACTGATACGTAAAAAGCTGCCACAGATAGAAGTCCTGCCAGACGAGCGCAGGCACAAGACCA
>DASTOD010000306.1:0-6873 GCA_035762645.1 Binatia bacterium
TCCCTTCATGGTGCCGCATCAGCGCATGCCCTTTGACCCCACGCCTTTGCAACCATACCCCAAGTTTTCATGGATGCTCGACCAGATCCCGCTCGATCGACTGATTCTCAGAGACACGGTGATCCTGGATATCAGAGCACTGCAGCAGCATGAGATTACGGTCGACGAGATGGACAAGGCGATCAAGGACGCCGATTTCCGAAAAGGAGACGAGGTGCTCATTCGCACCGGCTGGGGCACGCGCGAGCGAGCCTACGAGCTCGGGCTCGACTATTACAAGAGAACTCCAAGCATCCATTTTGACGCCGCCGCGCTCTTGGCGAAGAAAATGGACGAGATGGGGAGTGGAATTTTTATGACCGATTGCGGCTTGGTCAATCCGCCCCGAGTCCAGGGCAACAACTGGTTTCGCGGTGAAAGTCCGATGATTCCCCACCCCAGGCCCTGGCCTTCCGCCGAAGCGCGGGAACGCGTGCTCGATCTGGGCGCTCACCGCCATGGCAGCCCGCATCCGAGCAGCTATGGCGCATTGATCAGAAAATCCATCGCAGGATGCAAGTGCCTGATCGATTGCGACAAAATCTCGAGGCCGCGGGTGAAGATGATTATCCTTCCGCTCTTGATCAAACAAGGCGGCGCATCGCCTTGCCGTTTCATCGCCGTCGAAGAATGAAATTGTGTAGGATGTCGGGTACAACGCAGCAAGCTCAATTACCCGGAACGGTAAGCTGGTTGCTATTATCGTCAGTAAGGATGAGTACGAAGGTTGGCAAGAGACCATAAAGATCATGCGCGACGCAAAGTTTATGAGACTTGATATTCCGCGGTCGCACCAAGGCAAGTTCTTGATTTGACCATGGAAGGCACGGGGCATTGGGCAATAGGCAAGAGTCAGGCACTAGGCGTGAGGCAATAGGCAACAGGTCAGACTTCAACAGTTCCAATCGTTCCAATAGCCTGCCCTGAGTCCTATCGAAGGGTTCAATCGCTGCGCTCCGTTCAAGACGTTTCAGATAAACGATCGTTCAAAAGTTCAGGAGCTTGGGCCCGAGTCTGTATCGAAGGGTTCAATCGCTTCGGTTCCAGGTTCAAAGTTCAACGCTCCATTCCAGACCACGCTTCCACGTTTCGAGAATTCTCGAAACGTCGAGGCGGTGCGTGAATAGAGTGCTTGGCCGGGGAAACCGCCAAAGATCTTATCACTCGAATGGAAGATCTCTGGCGGATAGCAAAGCAAGCTTGATGTAGAGAAGCATCCAGGGTCAGGCTGGCGTTCTGAATCGACGACGCCGGTTCATGAGACATTTCCTGTGCGTGCAACGGGTATGATCGACTCATAAGAACGCACGTTGGAGTGAGGTTACGAACTGAATCTGCGGAATTGATTTCGTGCTCAATCTATCGTCGTTTGTGATAAAAAGATCCACTCGTGCTTCTGCAGCGCACGCGAGCTGAATCGCGTCCGGCGGTCGGACCGTCCGGTCCTTGCGAATGCTCGCATAAAGGCGGGCCGCCTCGACATCGAATGGAATAATATCGGCGCCCTGGAGCAGGGCAGCTTCGTAGCGTCGAGCCAAGACCTCGTCCCCGGCCTCGAGTGGTTTAATCAGAATCTCACCAACTGTCAAAGTCGACGTGTAGAGCTCGTCGCGGCGCTCGTTCATACGCTTGCGCAATTGTACGACACGCTCGGACAATTCACCGTAGTCTTCGATCAAGTAGACGAAGAGGTTCGTGTCCCAAAATATTCGGCTCACTCCCAACTCCCACGCACGCGGCTTACATACTCGTCGGGTTCTTCTCCAGCCCAGAGCTGCTTACCGAGCCCGCGAAGGCCTAGAATTGGATCGCTTTCCATTCCGGGTTTCTTGCGGCCGACATATTTCTCATTATACCAGTCCAATAGTGGCCGATATTTGGCGGGGATATTGTCTCTGTCAGGGGCGACCTTGCCACTACGCCGTTCGGGATGAAAATCGTCCCCTTCGCGGAATAAACGACGCGTGTTCTTTCCTGTCGCGTAAAGGATGCGATATCGGCCGGGGTTCGGCGGGCGGTTCGCGACGCAATGAAGATAGGCGTGCACCTGAACGCCGCTACGCATCCGACCTGAGATATTCTCGCGGCGAGCCCTTTCAACGATTTCTGCCACGGTAAATTCGGTTCGATTTGAGTTTTCTTTGTGGAGCAATGCAGCCGCGATCCACACCTCGTCGGCGACCTTTATATCCTGATTTGGCACTGCACTCATTGTATTCCTCATATTCCAACGTTTACTTTGAAAAAACTATACAGCGTTGAAAAAGTAGGGTCAAGCCCCCGGAAGGCAGGAAAGGGGGAGTTCTTGTCAAGTTGCAAGCCGATGTACTAATGTGCCGTTTGCTCATCGTTCGCCGGAGGAAAGCACAACGGTCGTGCGGAGGAATGGCGCAACCATGAAACGGATCTTCACTGTCCTTATCGTACTATTGGCCGGCATTACTATTGATCAGCGCATTTCGACTGCTCAATCGTTGAAGGTCGGCATGACCTCAAAGACGCTATTTTACTTGCCGTTCTATGTGGGCCAGAAAAAGGGCTTTTATAACGCTGAAAACTTAAAGGTCGAGCTGATTTTGATCGGTAGAAGCGACGTACAGCTTCAGGCTTTGCTCACCGCCGAGATCAATTTTGGAGCCTTGAATGCGGACGGCGTGATTGCCATCAATGAAAAAGGCGCCAACTTGAAAGTCATTGCCGGCGTGGATAACGCCGCGCCCTATGTTCTGGTAGGAGGAAAGGCGTTCAAGAAAATCGACGATCTACGAGGCGCGCGGCTTGGCGTGTCCAGCCTGCGCGGCGGCGCCACATCCATCCTCTTGGAATATCTTAAGACCAAAGGACTTCACTTTCCGAAAGACTACGCCATGACGGTCATTTCCGGCGGCACAACGGCCCGCTTAACGGCGCTTGAAAGCGGCGCAATCGCAGGCGCGGTTCTGGGAGTGCCCTATTCCGATATCGCTATCGATCAGGGTTTCAACAGGCTCGGCGACACAATGGAGGTTATCTCAACCTACCAGTTCAACGGCGTGACAGTGAATCCGGCCTGGGCGGAGAAGAATCGCGGGACGGTTGTCAAATTCCTGAAGGCTCATATTCGCTCGCTGCGGTGGATTCATGAGCAGCCGGAGCAGGCCACCGAGTTGTTCATGAGCGAGATGGGTGTAAAACAGCCCTATGCGCGGCGCGGGATCGATTATTTCACCAAGAACAAAGTTTTTCCGGTCGATGGCTCGGTGACTCTGGACGGATTGAAAGTAAACATCCAGGTTCAGTTCAGAGACGGAGTGCTGAAAGAACCGCTGCCGGCGCCGGACCGATACGCCGACCAAAGCTACATAAGGCAAGCGCGGAAAGAACTAGGATCGTGAAGAATGGCTCAAATCGTTCAGCCTGGTCAATCAGCTCGGGCGCGCCGGACCCGTTTACACCGGAACTGCTCCAGGTCGGACCAAGGCAAGTCACTCCAAGCGGAGATGGGAAATGAACGCGGGCTGATTATTTTAGGACTTCCTGCGGGATCTCTTTGACAGGTTCAAATTCTGGATCTTTGTGGACCAAGGTTGCGCCGTGAGCGATCGCGGTTGCGCCAATCCAGCTGTCGGCCACCGAAAGCCCGCCGTGGGCCTTTATTCGGGAAGCAATCTCCAAAATATTCGGCTCACAGGATACCCACGCAACGGCGAAAGAGTCCATCAATCGTAGCGCGTGACGAGCCGCATCTTCTCCTTCGCCTCGCCATACGATATACAGGACCTCCATCCTGCTCATGAAAGAAGCGAACAGCCGGCATTGGTTCCTTTTCGCCCGTGAAAGAAGCACCTCAACCCTGTCCGCGCCGGATTCGTCACTGCGCAATGCAAGAAGAGCCGACGTGTCGAGGACGAAGCTATTTTTGGGAGGCATTTTCTTTTTGCCGCTCTCTCCGCCTGTCTTTCAATAGCTGCTTTACCATTCCCTTTTTTCCGGAGCCGCGAAAAGCCCGCACTGGGTCTGCCGGGACCGGTATGACCCTCGCCGTGGCGCCTTCGACGATCCACTCCAGCGTTGTGTCAGGGCCGATGTGGAGCTGCTTTCGGATCTTTGATGGCACGGAGATTTGCCCGCGCTTAGACATTTTTGTACGCATGCCTGAAGAGTACCCAATACCGATGCTATTTACAAGGTGAATTCTAAATTGCAAGACATCGGTCCAAGCGTCTTGTAGTTGGTCAGAAGACATGGCTTACGGCCCCGAGCGAAGCCGAAGGGTCGATTTCTCGCGCGCCTCGTGCCGAGGTAGGTCTTGAGCCTATTTTCACGTACCGGGGTCAATTGAGTTGTTCCTTGACCCATCACTCTTCGCCGGGATATACATTTTTAGGGTGCCGAGATTTTTTCTATGCGATCTCTTGTTGGGCTCTTATGGTTGTTCGGGTTTCTGTTCTCGATGACCGGTTCCCCTGGCTCTCACAGCGGCATTGTGGACGGTTACGGTTGTCACCGCGGCCCGAAGAAAGAAGACTATCACTGCCATCAAGGCCCATACGCCGGGAAATCTTTCCAATCCAGAGAGCAATTTTTACGTCAACTAAGAAACCCCAAGTCGAACCTGCCTCAACCGAAAAATACGCCGCTGCCTCCCGAAAAGTCCTGGCCGTCCGACACGGAAGATCGAAATCGGCCCTAGGGATAGCGCAACTTAGTTCCAGGCGTTCAAAACGTTCCGGTACTTTGCTGCGACATGTGATTCGGGAACGAAGTGAAGCTTAACGCGCGCGATTTAGGCAGTGGACGTGAGCCGCTAAGGCTGGGGGCTTTTTTATTGGGCTTTGGAAAGGGTCTCAAGGGCATCCCTTAGGTGCTCGGCCCAATTTTTGAGTGTCGACGCGCTAATTCTTCCGTCCGGAGTATTGAAACCGATCCCGTCCGTACTTATCTCCAGTAGGACAGTCTCAAGGTCTGAAATCAGCTTGTGGTATTTAGCTTCCGATAAGACCTTGTAGTTATCCGGCACCGACTTATACACCCTTTTTGCCGGCGCAGCATCCTTATTAACAGGGTAGGGCGTTGACGTTGCTACGGGTATCGTAGTGGCCTGTCCAGTGCTCAAGTGGGATCTCCTTTTTTCTGGTTGTTTGGCATCACACATCCGGCATTTAGAACTGTCGTGCCGCGACCTGGACCCAAGTCACCGGCAAAGACCGTTTAACTGCGCTCATTAACGGGATTGAGCAAGGAATAAGCCAGACGAATTGGGAGAGCCCCGGCGACCCTTCTTCCGAGTAAATTAGGTCTCAACCGGCTGATCGGATCGAATTTGATCTCTAGTTTTGGGAAAGACAGCGGGCTACGTTCTCGATTTTGCAAAAAACGCGATACGGGTCTGCTGATTACGGGACGTGCCATAGTCGAGCCGTCTGCGGCTCTTAATCAGTCTCCAATACGCGTTTGAGGAGCCCCTGGGCGAGCGCAGTGCCGGGGAGGGAGGTCCCGACCTCACGCGCTAATTCCAGCGCGGGCGACAAGCTCTTGGCGAAGACCTCGGCACGCTGCCTGCGAACGGCTTCAGGTTCTTCCGGCCGTTTGAACCGCTGCCAGTTGTCCAGCACGTTGCTCTGCCCGGAGCTGAGATGCAAGACTTCCTGGAACATCTTGAAGTCCAGCCCGCTCTTTTCACAAAGCAGCTCGCTCTCATGGGCCGCAATCATGTTCAAGCAAACCACGATTTGAATGAGCATCTTCGCCGTGGCGCCCATGCCAAGCTCGCCCAGATGAAATATATGGCTGGCGGAGGTGACAAAAACCGGGCGGCATTTTTCCAGAACCGCGGCTTCACCTCCGGCCATATAGCAAAGCCGCCGGTCCTCCGCGCCTTTTTGGCCGCCGCTCATGGGCACGTCGATCACTTCGACTCCATTGACACGACAACGCGCAGCAATTTTTCGCGCTGTTGCAGGAAGGATCGTGCTGTGAACCGCCACGATCGACCCCGTTCGCGCGCCATGAATCACCCCATGCTCCCCGGTAACAACCCGCTCCACTTGAGCATCGTCGACTACTGCGATTTCTATGATATCGCTCTTTTCCGCAACTTCCCGGGCCGATGCGACGACCCTGGCGCCGAGCGAAGCGAGCTCTTTGCACGGCTCTTCGCGCAGATCGCAAACCGTCAGCTCGAAGCCGGCTCTGGCGATGTTCACGGCCATGGGCTTTCCCATCGCGCCGAGGCCTATAAATCCAATCCTAGATTGCATAAGTTCTTTTCCCTAACAGGCTGCTGAAAAAGACTCATAGGCTTCGTTGCGCTCAATCGCCTCGCGTCAACGTACTGCGGATGTACGCCTCCGCTCGTCGATTTTTCGCGCGTCTCGCCTCTAAGTCTTTTTGAGCAGCCTGCAATCAGAGTTTTTCATCAACCTGCTAAAGAGCTACACTTCAAACAGACAGCCACGCCTGGCAAAGGAGAGGCTCCTCTCCTGTGTCGAGATTTACTATAACTGATCCGCCCCGGATCTCGCAAAGATTGCTGCACGGAAAAACTGTTATCCTCCCGCTATCCCAATGTCAACGATCGGCTGGCTACGAAAACAACACCTGCCGCGAAGGCAAACTTCATCTTTTCTTTCGCCTTGCGCAAGCGGTTGCATCGAAATCCTTCGTGACTTACTGTCGGGAAAGGCCGCGGAAAGCCGTTCATGCCGCAAAGAGAAATTCGCGGGCTGCGAAGTGTACGAACTAAAACCACAGGAGATTGACAGCCATGCGACTACGTAAGTGGGGACAAGCCTTGTTTTGCTTTCTATTCGTCAGCGGGCTCGCCGCGAGAGCGGAAGCCGTTCGGCTTAGACT
>DASTOD010000307.1:0-5763 GCA_035762645.1 Binatia bacterium
ATGCTGGATCTTCCGGCATTGATTTCGGCCATCCGGGACAATGACGTCGATCGCGTCATCCACCTGGCGGCATTCTTAGGCGAAGAAGAGCAGCGCCGCCCGTACAGCGGCGTTCGCCTGAATTTCATGGGTACGGTAAACGTTTTTGAAGCCTGCCGATTGGAAAGGGTGTCGCGCATTGTCTTTCACAGCTCGGGGACCGTTTATCTCGGCTCGCTCGGCGAAGGCTTGACGAAGATCGATGAGAGCATTCCGATGAATCCGCCTTCGGTCTATGCGGCGACCAAAGCGAGCTGCGAGTTCATGGGCCGAGCCTACGCGAAACGCTATGACTTTGAATTTATCTGCCTGCGTTATGTCGGCGGACTCTACGGCCCGTCGCCGACCGGTCTCAAAGCGACCCGCGAGCAGGCGATCCAGGAGATGATCAGGGCGGCCATCAAGGGAGAATCGGCCAAAATCAACTGGCCCTATACGCCTACTGAGATCCTCTACGGAAAGGACGCCGCGAAAGGCACAGTACTGGCCGTGCTCAAAGACAAATTCAAAGATCAGCTGTTTCACATCGGCAACGGGCAATTAGTGGGCGGCGAGGAAATTCTCGCCGCGATCAAGAGACATTTTCCGGAGGCGCGAATCGAGCTGTCGCGTGGCGGGAAACCAATGCCTTATCCCGAAACACGGCTGGCGAGCGATTTCTCGCGGTCAAAAGAGCAGCTGGGCTATGAGCCGGACTACCCGATCGAAAAAGCGGTGTTGGATTATGCCGCGACTCTTAAACGGCTGGAGAACCTCTGATTCGGATAGTCGAAAATCAAGCACCGCCTTCACGCAGATTGGCCCACTGAAGTTCACCATACGCTGCTACGTCTAATGGCTGAATGGGCGGTCCTGCACTGCATGAGTGTCTTGCGCGTGGAACCAATTTCGTATAGGAGGCAGCCATGGTAGCGACAACGTTGAGAGGGTTGAGTTTGTGGCTGGCCTTTTTGCTCCTCAATGACCCCGGTCCTCTCTGGGGTGCGCAGGCCGCATCGGGCGCAAAGGCGGGCTATGACGCAAAGGCCGTCGGTGACTTCTACAAAGGGAAGACCATTCGCATGGTCGTTGGGTTTTCTGCCGGTGGCGGATATGACCAGTACTCCAGGCTGATCGCGCGCCATTTGCCCAAACACATTCCCGGAAATCCCGGCGTCATCGTGGACAACATGGCCGGCGCAGGGAGCATTATCGCGGCCAATCACACCTTCAACGCGGCGCCCAAAGACGGCACCGTCATCGGAAACGTTTCCGGTCCGATCATTCTCGAACAACTCTTCGCCAATCCTGCCGTACAATTCGATATGGCCAAATACCGCTACCTGGCCGTGCCGGTGAGTGAATCCTATTTGATGATCGTCACGCGCAAGCCGGGCATCACGAAGTTCGACGAGGTGATCGGACCCAAGGCAAAGCAGGTGGTTTTTGGCGGTATTCCAGGCTCCACGGTGGAGCATGCGCCGGTCTTGGTCCGTGACATCCTCGGAGCCAATCTCAAGCTCGTCTTGGGCTACAAAGGGACGGCGGACGTACGGATGGCGATAGACAGCGGAGAGGTCGAAGGGTTCTTCAACACCTGGACTTCGGTGAAAATCACTTCTTTCGAAAAGGTCAAGAACGGTGAATGGGTGGTCCTGGCGCAGTTGTCTGAAAAGCCGATCAAGGATCTGATTATTCCTAACGTTCCGACCATCCCGATGATTTCTAAAACCAACGAACAGCGCCTCCTTATGAAATTTGGGACGAGTACGCCAAACGAATTTGGCAAGGTTTATGTTCTTCCGCCGGGCGCGCCGGCCGATCGCGCGGCGGCATTGGAAAATGCCTTCGTCAAGGTATTTGCCGACAAGGAACTGCAGGCCGACGCGGAAAAAGGCAAGCTCGAGATCGATCCCATAATCGGTGAAGAGATCCACAAGCTTGTGGTCGAGTTTTTGGGAATGAGCCCGGAGGTCAAAGGAAAATTGCAGAGCGCACTGAAGGGCGGAAAAAAGTAGATTCCGCCAGTGAAAACAATTATTGAGGAGGCAACGCCATGACAATTCGACTCAAGATATCCGGTTTTTTGACTGCTTTGGTCGGTCTCACGCTGCCGGCTTTTGTGGCGGCGCAGACGGAAACCATCGATCAAATCTACAAGCAGGCGCTCAAGGAAGAAGGCGTCCTCAATTGTTACTGTTCCTTGGCTCAGATCAACGCGGAGAAAATTTATCCGGTTTTTGAAAAACGTTTTCCGGGCATCAAGATCAATCATGTCGATGCGACTTCGGACAAGCTCGCGGCGCGGGCCATCACCGAGGCTCGCGGCGGTAGAACCATCGCGGACGTCGTTGAATTCGGCCTGGAAGACATCAACAAGATTCACGAGCAGAAGCTGATTCTGGAAAAAGTTCCACCCGAAGCTAGCCAGTACCCCGCCAATTTGAAAGGCCCCTACTGGATCGCTAACAACCTGATTTTTTTCATCGGAGCCTGGAATACGAATCTGGTCAAGAAAGAGGAAGAACCGAAAAGCTTGGACGATTTCGGCGATCCACGCTGGAAAGGACGCCTCATCGCCGAACCCAGGGACTATGAGATTTTGATCGGCCTGACACATAAGTATAACAGCTTGGAAAAAGCGCGGGCGGTCCTCGCCAAAATCGCCGCCAATAACGTCGAGTTTCACAAGGGACACTCTCAGCTCGCGGAGTTATTGGTCGCCGGCCAGGCAGCGGCGTGTTTTACTTGCTACTCGCATCATTATCCGGCGCGCAAGAGAAAGGGCGCGCCGGTAGACTATATGCTCTCCGAAGGGGCCGCCGGAATCATCGCGGTAGCTATCATGAAAAATGCGCCCCATCCGAATACGGCATGGCTTTTTGCCCGATGGGCGGCATCTGAAGAAGGACAGACGGTCTACTCGAAAGGCGGCCGCACGCCGGCCCACCCGAAAGTAGAGCCGGCCGAGAAAATTCGCCCCGCCAAAATCTATCCAGTGGGTGTCGAAGACCTGAAGCAATTCTCCAAATACGAGAAGATTTGGAAGCAGACATTCAAACTGCGATAACGCGACGAGACCCCCTCTTCATCTCCCCCTTAGCAAAGGGGGAGACTGAGTGGGGGTTCTCAGTTTCTGAGACCGAACCTTACGGAGGAGACTTTATGTTTAAAGTAAAAAGAATCATTAATACCGGCACTGCGGCGGTTGTCCTCAGCTGCTTGCTCCTGATCTTCGCCTCGCCCGCCAGTAGCCAGACATTGGACGAGATCCATAAGCAGGCGCTGAAAGAAGGCGGCACCCTCAACTTTTACGGCACGCTAGCGCAGATCAATGCGGCAAAGATTCTGCCTGTGTTCGAGAAGCGCTTCCCGGGCATCAAAGTCAATCACGTCGACGCCACGGCCGATAAGCTTGCCGCGCGCGCGATTACTGAAGCCCGCGGCGGGAGAGTATTGGCCGATGTTTTTCAAATGTCGCTGGAAAACATATTGCAGCTCGCCGAGCAGAAGCTGGTGCTCGAAAAACTGGTACCTGAGGCTGCGGCGTATCCCGCCAACTTGAAAGGCTCCTATTGGTTGGCCGCCGATTTGATCTTCATCATCGGGGCATGGAATACGAATGTGGTGAAAAAAGAGGATGAACCGCGGCAATTCGAAGACTTCGCCGATGCCAAATGGAAGGGAAAGCTCATCGCCGAGCCCAGAGACGTAGAGGTTTTTATCGGCCTGGCAAAGCACAAATACAAGAATGAGGAGAAGGCGACGGAGCTTTTGAAGAAGATCGCGGCCAACAATGTCGAATTTCATAAAGGCCACTCGGAACTGGCGGAATTTCTCGTCGCCGGACAGGCTGCAGCCTGTCTCACGTGCTACGCGCATCACTATCCGCCGCGAATCAAGAAAGGCGCGCCGCTCGGCTACATGCTCACCGAAGGGGTCGCGACCATCAACGCAACCGCGCTTGCCAAGGACAGTCCTCATCCTAACACTGCGTGGCTCTTTGCCCGCTGGTCTGCGAGCGAGGAAGGGCAGAAGGTCTATGCGATGGGCGGGCGTACGCCGCCTCATCCCAAAGTAGAACCGGTTGAGAAGATCCGGCCGGAAAAGATCTATCCAATCGGCACCGACGAAATAAAAGACTGGCGCAGATATGAGAAGGTTTGGAAAAGCGTGTTCAAGCTCAGGTGAGAGAAAGGCGCCTTTGGCCTGCCTTGTTGAATTTTTTAGATTTTAGGGTGATCTTAGAAGCCGTCGACAGACGTTCGTTTCAAGGAGGTTTTTAGATGATATCGGTCCGAAGGCTTTCGTTTGCGGTAAGCGTATTTGTCGCAGTTATAATTGCGGGTGTACTACCAGGGGGCTTAGGAGCCCAGAGTCTGGATGAGGTTCACAAGCGCGCTTTAAAAGAAGGCGGAACCCTGAATTTCTATGGCACCTTGGCGCAGGTCAATGCCGAAAAGATATTGCCGGTCTTTGAAAAACGGTTCCCCGGGATCAAAATCAATCATGTGGATGCCACTTCGGATAAGTTGGTTGCACGCGCCGTGACCGAGGCGCGAGGCGGGAGGACGCTGGGCGACGTTCTTCAGATCCCGTTGGAAAATGTCATTCAAGCCAATGATCAAAAACTTTTGCTGGCAACGAAGCTTCCCGAAGCCGGCGAGTATCCCGAAGGCTTGAAGGGGCCGTTTTGGGTTGCATCGGACCTCCAGTTTTTCGTCGCCGCATGGAATACCAACCTCGTGAAAAAGGAAGAGGAGCCGAAAACATTCGACGACTTTACTCACCCGCGGTGGAAGAACCGGCTGATCGCCGAACCGAGAGATCTTGAAATGCTTCTGGCCTTCGCCAAATACCGGTTCAAGAGCGATGAGAAAGCCGTCGATTTTTGGAAAAAGGTTGCCGCCAATAACGTCGAGTTTCACAAAGGCCATTCGCAGTTGGCCGAGTTGCTGGTAGCGGGCCAGGCCGCGGCTTGTCTCACGTGTTATTCGCATCACTATCCGAGCCGGATTAAAAGAGGCGCGCCGGTGAACTACATGCTGTCGGAGGGAGTCGCTTCTATAAACGCTACCGCCATTTTCAAAGATGCCCCGCATCCTAACACGGCATTATTGTTTGCCCGCTGGATGGGGAGCCAAGAAGGTCAGAAGGTAATGGCGCAGGGCGGGCGAACTCCTGCTCATCCGAAAGTTGAACCCGTCGAGAAAACGCGGACAGAAAAGATCTACTTTATCACCGCGGCCGATCTAAAGGAGTTTCCCAAGTATGAAAAAATCTGGAAGGAAATCTTCAGACTGAGGTAGCTCGACCGCGTTTGAGGGATGAGTGCATGAGCACCATTGCTATACCACGGATTTTCAAGGCGACCCTTCCGCAGCTTCGCGATCCGGCGCTCTTGGTGCCTCTTGTAGGCGCCGGAGTGCTAATGTACCTCGCTATCCTACCCCTGTTTATGCTCCTTCTGGGTAGCTTCCAAGCCGAGGTTGCGCCCCGGGAGTTTGTGTTCACGTTAAAAAACTACCAGGCGGCGTACGCGAGCGAGTACACCTATTCTACTTTCGTGAACTCTGTGATTTTCGCTTCCGGTTCGGCGACGCTCACCTTCCTGTTAGGGGCCATACTCGCGTGGTTGACCGAGCGGACGAACACGCCGTTGCGCGGTATTTTCGTTCCCATAGCCGTGGTGCCGCTGATCCTACCGGGAGTTTTGGAATCGATTGCCTGGATTTTTTTGTTGAG
>DASTOD010000308.1:0-13490 GCA_035762645.1 Binatia bacterium
AGTTTCATGGGTTACTGGGCTCGTTTCCATCGAGTTTCGTCGCAACGTTTTTCGAGAAGTGGAATTCGTGCGTCGGCGATGACTCTAGTCAAAAACAGGGCCGATGGCAAATCACGCGCGCCGATCGCAACACGAGCACCAAAGGTTGAATCTCGATACTTTTTGTGTGTATAGTCTTTCGAACTATCTTCCGGTTAAATTTAGGAAATTACGGATGTTATTTGATTTTGCTAACGTGTTAGTGTTTACCGTATTGGGCCTTGGGTTTGTCGGGATTAACCTCCTGATTGGGCGGCTGTTGCGGCCGGCCAATCCGCAGGCGCGTAAGCTGTCGACCTATGAGTGCGGCGAGCCGGCGATGGGCAGCGCATGGGTTAACTTTAATATTCGTTTTTATCTGGTAGCTCTGATTTTTATTATATTCGAAGTTGAGATCGCTTTTATCTTCCCGGTTGCGGCAGTGTTCCGCGGCTGGATCGAAAGCGGCCAAGGCATCTTTGCGTTTATCGAAATTCTTTTATTTATCGCGATTCTCTTTCTCGGCTTGATCTACGCCTGGGCCAAGGGCGACTTGGAATGGGTGAAAAAGGTTAGAGCCTGATTATCGTTAGTCGGGAGGCATTGCATGAAACCGTTGCTGAATTCTTTACCAGAAACGGTATTTACAACCAAAATAGACGACCTGCTCAATTGGGGGCGCGCTTCGTCCCAGTGGTACATGCTGTTCGGCTTGGCTTGTTGTGCCATCGAGCTGATGCAAACCGGTGGGCCGCGAGCGGATTTGGATCGATTTGGCGCGGTCCCGCGCGCCACGCCGCGGCAATCGGATTTGATGATCGTGGCGGGAACGCTGACCTACAAAATGGCGAAACGGACCAAGCTCTTATACGATCAGATGCCCGATCCGAAATATGTCATCTCCATGGGGAGTTGTTCCAATTGCGGGGGTCTCTTTCAGCTTGCTTACTCGGTCTGCAAGGGAGTGGACAAGATCGTTCCGGTAGATGTTTACGTTCCGGGCTGTCCCCCCCGTCCTGAGGCGCTCACGGAAGGTTTATTGCGGATTCAAGACAAGATGATGCGAGAGCGGTGGCTGGTGAAACCGTCCCGGCCGGCCGAGGGTGTCGCCGAAGCCTAGCGGATGGAAGCCAAGGAGATATACGAGCGGCTCGAAAAGCAGTTCCCCGGCAAGGTCGGCGGCTTTAAGGGAGACGTGCCTGAGCCCTATTGCATCGCAGAGGCTCAGGCGGTCGTTGACGTTTGCCGCTTTCTGCGCGATGACCCTCAGCTGAATTTTGAAGTGCTATCCGATCTCACCGCGCTGGACTGGCCCAAAGACGAAAAGATTCAGGTGGTTTATCATCTGTATTCTTACTCTCAGAGACACGCGATCGTCGTCAAAGTCGACCTGCCGCGGGATAATCCGAAGGTCACGACCCTCGAAGGGGTTTGGAAGGTGGCAAATTGGTTCGAGCGAGAGGTCTTCGATCTGTTCGGCGTGGTTTTCGAAGGGCACAGCGATCTCAGAAGAATCATGCTTCCCGAAGATTGGGTGGGACATCCGCTACGTAAGGATTATGTTGAGCAGGAGGAGTACGACGGCATCAGCACGCAGCGCGCTCCTCTGGTGGAGAAACTGCTCCGGTAAAAACAATGAACGTACCCGCACAGAGTTTAAGCCCGGGATTTCACACTGAAGACATGACGATCAGCGTCGGGCCCCAACACCCCAGCACGCACGGGGTGTTGCGTTTCGTGGTCAAGACCGACGGCGAAGTGATCGGCGAGGCGATTCCGGATGTCGGCTACCTGCACCGTTCGATTGAAAAGATCGGCGAGAAGGTCACCTGGCATGGGTATGTGCCCTATACCGATCGCGCCGACTACCTGGCGGCGATGTTCGCCAACCAGGGATTCTGCATGGCGGCGGAGAGGCTCGGCGGAGTTGAAGTCACCCGGCGCGGCGAGTTTTGCCGGGTCATTGCCTGCGAACTGAATCGGATCGCGAGCCATCTCATTTCCGTCGGCACGTTCGGCCAGGATATCGGCGCCATCACCCCGTTCGTCCACGCGCTCCGAGAACGCGAGAGCATCAATAATTTGATGGAAGAGATTTGCGGCGCGCGGCTGACCTACAACTACATCCGGATCGGCGGCGTGGGCTATGACATCCTGCCGGAAACCTGCGGGCGAATCACCGAGTTTCTTGACCACTTTGAGCCCATCGTCGATGAATACAATCGGCTGCTCTCGTACAATAAGATCTTTATCAAACGGCTCGCCGGCGTAGCGGTGGTCAGCCGCGAAGACGCTCTTTCTTACAACCTGGTTGGCCCCAACCTGCGCGGCGCGGGGATCAAGTGGGATATCCGCCGGGACATTCCGTATTCCGTCTACCCTGAGCTTGAATTTGATGTGCCCGTGGGAACCGGGCACGTCGGCACGCTGGGCGACAGCTATGATCGCTACTGGGTGCGGATCCGCGAATTGCAGCAGAGCTGCAAAATTCTTCGCCAGTGCTTGAAAATGTTGCCCACGGGCCCGGCGATCGCCAAGGTGCCGCGCAAATTCAAACCACCTGCGGGCGAGTGCTATGTGAGGGTGGAGGCGCCGCGCGGCGATATGGGCTTTTATGTGGTCAGCGACGGCAGCGAATATCCTTACCGGGTGCGAATCCGGACCGGCTCGTTTGCCGCGATGGCGATTATCGACAAACTCAGCAAGGGGATTATGGTGGCCGATTTGATCGCGCTCATCGGCAGTCTGGACGTGGACGCCCCGGAAATTGACCGTTAAAGCAAACGAAGCGCCTCATGCAAGCGTTTATCGATCAACTCATCCAAGAAGGTTACTTTCAGGCCGTTTCTAAAGAAGCCGTTTATGCGACGGCGATGGTGCTTGTCGCCTTCGCGGTCCTGTCGTTTTTTGTCGCGCCGCTTGCCGGAGTCACAAGCTGGTTGGAGCGTCGCGTGTGGGCCCGAATGCAGTCCCGCGTGGGGCCCAACCGCGTCGGCCCGCAGGGTATTCTCCAGTGGTTGGCCGACGGCATCAAGAATCTCCTCAAAGAAGATCTGATTCCCAGCGCCGCGGACAAAAAGCTTTTCTCGCTTGCTCCCTACGTCGTCTTTGTCGGTTTTCTGTGCACGTTCGTAGTGATCCCATTCGGAAGCCAGCTCATTGTCGCCGACCTTAATATCGGCATCCTTTACATCCTCGCCGTGACTTCTCTCGTTGTCGTCGGCATCCTCATGGCGGGCTGGTCTTCCAATAACAAATGGTCCTTGCTCGGCGGCATGCGCTCTGCGGCGCAGATCGTGAGCTACGAAATTCCTGCCGGCCTGTCGGCTCTAACGATCGTGTTCATTGCGGGCACTCTCAGCATGCAAGGAATCATCAAAGCCCAAGGGTGGGCGCCCTGGGATTGGTTCCTTTTTCACAACCCGTTTACCTTCGCGGCGTTCTTTCTGTTCTTCACTGCGGCGTTGGCCGAAGGTAACCGCACCCCCTTCGATATTCCTGAAGCCGAGTCCGAGCTGGTCGCCGGTTATGTCACGGAATACAGCGGCATGCGGTTCTTGTTTTTCTTTTTCGCCGAGTGGGGGAACCTCTACGTCATCGGCGCGGTGGCGACCACGCTTTTTATGGGCGGGTGGCAAATTCCGCCGGTGACCGACGATCCCGTGTTGCTCGGCGCTCTCCAGTTCATGGTTTTCTTTCTCAAGGCTTATTTTTGGGTGTTTGTCGCCATGTGGGTCAGGGCGACCCTGCCGCGAGTTCGAGTCGATCAGTTGATGGCGATGTGCTGGAAGTATATGGTTCCCTTGTCGTTTATCTGCATGCTGGGCACGATCGTCTGGATGCTGGTATTCGGGCCGCAGGGCAGCCAAATTTTCAGCGTCGTGCTGTTCGTCTTGGCGGTCGGCATCCTGGGCTATTTCGCCAACCGCGTGCTGTACCAGATCCGCAACGCCCGGCCGGAGCTGTATTTCAAGCCGCACATTTAATTGGACTCTGAGGTTTTATGAGTTTTGGGAGTTACGTCAGCGACATAAAAGATACGGTCAAATCCGTCTTTGAGGGGATGGCGATCACGTTTTCTCATCTGGTCCGCCGCCCGATGACGATCCAGTATCCCGACAAGATTCCGGTGCCGATACAGGAAACCTTGCCCCGGCGCTATCGGGGTATTCTCGAAGTGGATATGGATATCTGCACCGGTTGCCTCGCTTGCGAACGAGTCTGCCCGATCACCTGCATTACGATCGGCATCGACATGAATAAGGAGACCAAGCAGCGACAGTTTACTCATTTCGATATCGACGTTTGCAAATGCATGTATTGCGGTCTCTGCGCCGAGGCCTGTCCGACGGGATCGATTCGCCACTCGCAGGAGTTTGAGGGAGCCAGTTACGACCCCGCCGGCCTGGTGCGCCATTTCGTTACGAAGCCGGCCGCCCTGTATAAACCAAAGAAGGGCGGCGAGACGGATGCTAAATTGGCTGAGAAAGTCGACACTGGACTGAAATATCTGGACGAATTTGCCACGCCCGATGGAGGGGCGGCTGCGGAAGAGAAATAAGCGCTTTAGTTGGGGCGAAGCAAATCGCTGTTCTTGCCTCTTGATCCAAAACGAAACTTCCTGTAAGTGAGCCAGGAAGCTTTCGTTTTTTACGATTCCAACAAAACAGATCCATGGAGCTTTCGACGGCGGTTTTTTATCTGGTCGTGATCATTACGGTCGGCTCGGCCGTGATCGTCGCGTTCTCGCGCAACATCATATACTCCGCCTTTTCCCTTCTCGGCACCTTCGCGGGTGTCGCGGGAATTTACGTGTTTCTCGGCGCCGACTTTGTGGCTGCGGTTCAGGTTCTAATCTACGTCGGCGGTATCCTCGTCCTGATCCTCTTCGCCGTGATGCTCACGCACCGCATCACGGACGTTGAAATCACGAACCGGGCGGCCGGACGCATCCCCGCTCTCCTCGTGATCGGCATCTTGATCTACGCGCTGGTCGAAACTATTCGCAGTACTCCCTGGGCCAGGGTCAAAGAGGCGGTTTATGCTCCAACCACGGCCAAGATCGGCGATCAGTTTTTAGAGAACTACCTGTTGCCGTTCGAGCTGGCCTCGCTCGTCCTGCTCGCGGCGTTGATCGCAGCCGTGGTCCTGTCGCGGAAGGAAATGAAAGAGTAGCCATGCCGGGGTGGTTCAATCCCAACGAGCTTTCCGCCTATCTGGTCGTCGGCGCCATCTTGTTTTCACTGGGACTCTTCACCGTGCTCACCCGCCGCAACGCCATCAGCGTGCTCATGGGCGTCGAATTGATTCTCAACAGCGCCAATATCAATTACGTGGCGTTTTCTCATTTCAGCACCGGCGGTGTTGACGGGCAGATCTATGCGATTTTCGTCATCATGCTGGCGGCGGCGGAAGCCGCGGTCGGATTGGCGATTGTCCTGGCGATCTTTCAGCTTTTCCATTCCATCGATGTTGAAGCGGTGGAAACGCTTAAGGAATAGCCTATGGCTGATAGCTTATGGCATTCTAGATCAAAACCATACGCCATAAGCCATATGCTATAAGCTATGAAGCCATAGGCCATAAGCCAAGTGGCATAAACCTAAAATGGAAAACCCGATACAGACAGATTATCTTCGCTGGATCGTTTTTCTCCCCTTGCTCGGCGCCATTATCAACGGACTGCTAGGGGCAGGCATTCAAAAACGGTTCGGAAAAGGCGCGATCGCTCTGATTGCCTGCCTGCCGGTGATCGTCGCGTTCGGGCTTTCGCTTCAAGCTTTTTTTGCGCTCCAGGCGCTGAACCCCGACCGACGCTTTCTGATCGACCGGCTCTACACGTGGATCGAACTCGGGTCGTTGAAGGCCGATATGGCTTTCTGGGTCGATCCGCTCTCGGCGGTGATGATCCTGGTCGTGACCGGCATCGGCGGCCTGATTCACATCTATGCCACCGGCTACATGCATGACGACAAGGCCTTCTGGCGTTTCTTCGCGTTTCTCAATCTCTTTACCGCCGCGATGCTGACCCTGGTTACGGGCGACAACCTGCTCCTCATGTTCGTCGGTTGGGAGGGCGTGGGGTTGTGCTCCTACGCTTTAATCGGTTTCTGGTACCAGGATCACAACAACGCGCGGGCCGGTAACAAGGCTTTCATCGTCAATAGGGTGGGCGATTTCGGTTTTGTTCTGGGCATGTTTTTGCTGTTTTGGTCTCTCGATGCTCAGGGTCATGCTACGCTCACTTTCCGCGAGATGGCGAAATGGGCATCGACCCTGCAGGGTCAGGAGATCTGGGGAATAGGCGTGGTGACGCTGGCCACGCTTTTTTTGTTTGTCGGCGCCACGGGCAAATCGGCGCAGATCCCGCTCCACGTGTGGCTGCCCGATGCCATGGCCGGCCCGACCCCGGTCAGCGCGCTGATCCATGCGGCAACCATGGTGACCGCCGGTGTCTATATGACCGCGCGCCTCAACTTTTTCTTTTCTATGGCGCCTGAAATTTTGCACCTCATTGCCTGGATCGGCGTGTCTACGGCGCTTATGGCGGCCACCATCGCGCTGACGCAAAACGACATCAAGAAAGTCCTGGCGTACTCCACGGTCAGCCAACTCGGCTATATGTTCATCGGCGTCGGTGTCGGCGGCTATGCGGCGGCGATTTTTCATCTGATGACGCACGCCTTCTTCAAGGCCTGTCTGTTCCTGGGCGCTGGCAGCGTGATCCATGCGATGCACCATGAGCAGGACATGCGCAAGATGGGCGGTCTCAAACAGTACATGCCGGTGACGTTCGTTACGTTTTTCATCTCGGTGTTGGCCATCGCCGGAACACCAGGGACCGCGGGCTTTTTCTCCAAGGATGAAATTCTCTGGCTGGCATTCTCAAGCCATCATGGATCCCCGCTTCTATGGCTCCTGGCGGTCCTGGGCGCCGGGATGACCGCCTTTTACATGTTTCGTCAATTCTTTATGGTCTTTTTCGGCGAGTGCCGCGCGGATCACCATACCCGCGAGCATCTCCATGAATCGCCGAGGGTGATGACCTGGCCTCTGGTCATCCTGGCGGCCGGCGCCTTGCTGGCGGGTTGGATCGGGTTGCCAGCCGTGTTCGGCGGGAGCCAGTTTGCTCACTGGCTTGAGCCGGTGGTCGGCGCCCATGTCGAAGAGCATCCGGATCACGCGCTCGAGCTTCGGCTAATGGGCGTGTCGATCTCTGTAGCGGCTTTCGGTTTCTTCATCGCCTATTTGATGTATTATCGCGGCGCCCTTTCGCCGCGGCCCTTTGCCAATTTCGCCGGCGGACTTTTCTATCGTTTGTTCGATCGCAAGTATTATGTCGATGAAATCTACCAGGTGGTCTTCGTCAACGGGGCTTTACTGCTGGCGCGCATTGGCTCGTGGTTCGATCAGTATATCATCGACGGGATCGTCGATGGCTCGGCGAGCGTGACCAAAGTCGTCTCGTGGTTCAACGGCTTGTTCGATAATTACATCATCGACGGCATCGTCAATGCGGTCGCCAACGTGACTTTTTGGGCCGGAAACAAATTCCGCCGGATCCAAACCGGCAACATCAACAGTTATCTCTACGGGATATTAGCCGCCGTGGTGATCGCGATTATCGTGAAACTCCGCTACTGGAGCTGATTCTCTCAGGAGAATGTAAAAAAATGGAAAACGTTCTCACCTACATGACCTTTATACCGCTCGCGGGTATGGTTGCGGTTCTGCTGTTGCCGAGCAAGAGCCATGAGCTTATCCGCTGGGTCTCCGCAGCGTTTACGGTGCCCCCGCTGCTCATGGCGGTTTGGCTCTACGCCAATTTCGATTCGACGCAGGCTGGCTTTCAGTTCATCGAAAAAGAGCCGTGGATCCCGGCCTACAACATACAGTATTTCGTGGGCGTGGACGGGGTCAGCATCTCGATGGTGCTCTTGACTGCGTTGTTGTGCTTTCTGTGCATTTTTGCCTCATGGGGCATCGAAAAGGCGGTCAAAGGGTACTTTGCGCTGTTTCTCTTGCTTGATACCGGCATGATGGGAGTTTTTGTCGCGCTGGATTTTTTCCTGTTTTATATTTTTTGGGAAGTCATGCTGCTCCCGATGTACTTCCTGATCGGCATCTGGGGCGGTCCCAGACGGGAGTACGCGGCCATCAAGTTCTTTCTCTATACGCTGTTCGGCAGCGTGCTCATGTTGCTCGCCATCCTGGCCCTTTACTTCACCAGCGAGCCGAATACTTTCGATATGACCGTGCTGATGGCGCAGGCCGACAGGTACGGCACGCAACCTTTGCCGTTCTGGCCCCTTAACGAGTTGGGCTGGGGATTCCAGCACGCGGTGTGGATGGCGCTTTTTATCGGTTTTGCTATCAAGATCCCCGCTTTTCCGTTTCATACCTGGCTGCCCGACGCCCACGTTGAAGCGCCTACGGCGATCTCGGTCATCCTCGCCGGTGTGCTCCTCAAGATGGGCACGTACGGCATCCTTCGCATCAACTACCCCATGCTGCCGGTGGCAACCGCCGATCTGGCGTATTGGTTTTTAGGCGCGCTCGGCGCCTGGAATATCATTTACGGCGCGCTGTGCGCGATGGCGCAAAAGGACCTCAAAAAGCTGGTCGCTTATTCGAGCGTCAGCCATATGGGCTATGTCATGCTGGGCATGGCGAGCTTTACCACGCAGGGGATAAACGGCGCGGTGCTTCAAATGTTCAACCACGGCACTATCACGGGAATGCTCTTCCTCCTGGTCGGCGTGGTGTATGACCGGGCCCACCACCGCGACATCGATGGGTTTGGCGGTCTCGCTGCGATCATGCCCCTCTATACCGGCGTGACGGCCCTCGCTTTTTTCGCGTCCATGGGATTGCCGGGCCTCTCCGGATTTATTTCTGAAGTCCTGGTCTTGCTCGGGTCCTGGCAGAAATTTCCGGTGCTGGCCATTCTGGGAGCCAGTGGCGTGGTGCTGACGGCCGGCTATTTATTGTGGACCATTCAACGTATGTACCTCGGGCCGACGAACGAAAAGTACAAGACGCTTCCCGAAATCAACGCGCGGGAAATGTTTACGCTGGTTCCCTTGGGCGTCATCGTGATCGTCCTCGGTGTCTATCCGGCGCTGGTGCTCGATCTGTTGCGCGCCTCTTTGGATCAGCTCAATCAGACAATCATTCCCCATTTGTCTCTCTAATCGCCAGCCATGGATTTGAATAATCTCGCAAGCCTGAATTTCTTTTATCCCGAGATCGTTCTTACCGCCACGATCCTTGTGCTCATCGTTGTCGACCTTCTGGTGCGGGGCCATCGCGCGCTGGCAACCGTGGCTCTCATCGGGTGCCTGGGAGCTTTGGTAACCACCTTCGATCTATATAGCGCGCAGCCAGGCTGGCTTTTTCACCGCATGATTGTCCTGGATAACTTCAGTCTCTTTTTCAAAGTTTTGGCGCTGGTGGCCGCCATTCTGACCATCTGGATGTCGCTAGGGAGTAACGAAATAGGGCAAGTCCATCAAGGCGAGTACTACACGCTTCTTTTGACCAGCACGCTCGGAATGTTTTTCATGGCGTCCTCGAGCAATTTGCTGACGGCGTATTTATCGCTGGAGTTGGTGAGCTTGACCTCGTATGCCCTCACGGGCTTTTTGCCCCACAACCGGCGTTCGAGTGAAGCGGCGCTGAAATATCTTATTTACGGCGGAGTGGCTTCGGGAACGATGATTTACGGCATGAGCTGGATCTTCGGCATGACCGGGAGTTTAGACTATGCCGCTATTCACCAGGCCCTGGCTCAAGAACAAATGGGCAAGGTGGCGCTGTTCATGGCGCTCATTTTCATCATGGCCGGTTTTGGCTACAAGATCGTTTTTGTGCCGTTTCACATGTGGTCTCCGGATGTTTACGAGGGAGCCCCGACTCCTTTCACAGCGTTCCTGTCGGTGGCTTCCAATGCCGCCGGATTAGCCATCATGATGCGTTTTTTCTTCCCCGGCATTTCCCGCGCCGTGGCCGGCGGCGACTGGGCGTTTGTCTCCGGAGTGGAGTGGCCGCACGTGATTTTGTTTTTAAGCATGATCACCATGACGTTGGGTAACCTCTCCGCCTTGAATCAGAAGAACCTCAAGCGCATGCTAGCCTATTCCGGCATAGCTCACGCGGGCTATATGCTCATGGGCCTCGCGGTGCTCACCAACGACGGGCTAAGCGCCATCCTCTTCTATACCGTGGTCTATCTCATCATGAATGTCGGGGCGTTTCTGGTGGTGTTAATGATTGCGAATGCGACGGGTGACGAAGACATCGATAGCTACCGCGGCCTTGCCTGGCGCGGCGCGGTCATTCCTGCGGCATGTTTTGCGGTTTTTCTCTTCTCGCTGACCGGCCTGCCGCCGTTCGCGGGTTTTATTGGCAAGTTTTTTCTCTTTGCGGCCGTTCTCAAGGAGGGTGGGATATTCGTCATCCTCGCCCTCGTGGCGATCGTCAATACGGTCATTTCGCTTTATTATTACGCCAAAGTCGTAAAGACCATGTTCCTGGATGACCCCAGTCCGAGTGACAAAGCGATCGCGCTCGGCGCGAACAATTTTGCCTTGCTCATACCGCTCACGGCCCTGACCATTATTCTTGGAATCTACTTTTCCCCCCTGGTTCAGTATACGACGCAGTCGCTGCGCTTTTTTGTGAAATAACTCCCGTTTGGCAAGCCCGGCTTGGCGGAGTTGTGCAATTTTCTCCGATTTCATCGTTTTCCGTCCGGTCGAACCGCAACAGAGTATGGGTGCTCGTCCGCCCTCCAGGGGCTTAAGCCGCTATAAATCCAAAGGATTTGTTGATTTGGCGCGCGGTTTGGCTGCTGGCCTTACGCTTGCGATTGCCTCCTCGTTTGCAGGAGGGATCTATGCATATGGCAATGAAGCGGTTTTTTCTGTCCCTTATGGTGGTTTGCTTTATCGGGCCGGAGCCGATTTTCGCGGATACGCCGACCGAACAGATTCAGGAAACGCTCCGGCAGGTGAAAACGATCGTCAACGGTGCCGTGTCGACGAGCGAAGCGGAGCGGCGGGAACTTCTCAAGCAGGCCTTGATGCCGCGCTTCGATTGGGTCGATATGGCCAAGCAAGCCCTGGGGAGATATTGGCATAATGTCCCTGACCGCCAATATGAATTCGTCGCCGCATTCGCTGAATTTCTTGGCAACTCCTACGTCGGCCAAATCGGCTCCTACAAAGACGAGAAGATTCTTTTCATGCGCGAGCGCATAGACAACAATTTAGCTCAAGTAGAGACGAAGATCGTTCCCAGCGCCGGAACGCCGACCGCCGTCAACTACCGGCTCCGGCAGATGCAAGGAGAATGGAAAATCTACGATGTCGTGGTTGAGGACATCAGCATAGTGGCCAATTACCGCTCCCAGTTCAGCAGGATTCTCACGACCGGTTCTTTCGATGAACTGTTGAAGCGGTTGAGAGAAAAGAAATCCGACGCCGGAAGCTGAGACAAGGTGCTCCGTTTTCGGGTCTCGTGTCTCGGGTTAGGTGGGGCAAACTCGAGACCCTAAACCCGAAACCAAGAGCTACTACCTCGCGGTTAGGTCAGAGGTATCATGATGTGTTTTTGATACGGCGGCCGTTCACATAGGCGCTTGTACCACGCATCGAGCTTCGAAAGTTCCGGCCGTTCGATGGGTAAGTTGAACCACCGGTACGCCCAAACCCCCAAGGGGATATCCCCGAGCGTCAACGCGTCTCCACTGACAAATTTCTTGCTTGCCAGATAGCTGTCCACGATCTGCCACGCACTGGCGGATTTCTGTAACGCGTTCTTAACGACGTTGGGGTCCCGCTTGTCTTCAGGCGTGCGGACTAAATTCCAGAAAAGCGGGACCATGGCGGGTCCGAGGGTGGTAAGTTGCCAGTCCATCCACCGGTTAGTGTCGGCTCTACCTTCTGGTGTGGACGGCAGCAATCTTCCTTCTCCATACTTGTCCACCAGATAGCGCATGATGCTGTTGGATTCCCACAAGGTGAAGTTACCGTCTCGAATCGTGGGGACGAGCCCGTTGGGGTTCATATCGAGATAGGGTTTTTCCTTGTTGCCGCCGAATTTCCCTCCGACATCCAGGCGCTCGAAGTCTATGCCGAGTTCGCCGCAACACCACAGGACTTTTTGCACATTGGATGAATCTGTTCTGCCCCAGATCTTGATCATAGCCGGCCTCCATTAGGTTCTGATTCGAAGTTCTTATCATCGATAACTTCGAAAGAACAGCGCCGGATCAGCCGCGGCTCTACCTTTTTTAAATTATGTTTGATAGAAAACGAGCACCCCCTGCAAGGAAGTTCACGATGGAGCCAGCAAAATACGTTTTTGCCCTCATGATCGTTGGACTGCTCAGCGCAAAGCCAACGTACGCCCAAAACCCGGCGGAAGGACAAAAACTCTACGTAACCTATTGTGCGAGCTGCCATGGAGACACAGGAAAGGGTAACGGTGCGGCGGCCAACGCTCTCCCGGTCAAGCCGGCTGACCATACAAACGGGGCGGAAATGAACCGGCTCACCGATAAATTCCTGCGGGAGATTATTTCAAAGGGCGGTCCGGCGGTTGGAAAATCTTCGATGATGCCGGGTTGGGGCAGCAATCTAACCGATAGGCAGGTGAGCGATTTAGTCGCTTACATAAGGAGCATCGCTCAGCCTCCGTATAAGGCCTCGGCCAAGTAAAAAATTCGTGAAATCCCGTGTTCCCCCCTTGACGATTATGTAAACGCAATTAAATTGGGGGCATCCAACCGCTCTGGATATCTAAATTTACGTTTTATTCTAGGAGGTAATCTATGGCGACAAAGATTCGTCCCCTGCATGACAGGGTGATCGTTAAACGCATTGAGGAGGAGGACAAGACCAAGGGCGGCATCATTATTCCCGATACAGCGAAAGAAAAACCGCAGGAAGGTCGTGTGGTAGCCGTTGGCCCGGGGAAACACGAGGATGGCAAAGTCATTCCTCTAGGGGTTAAAGCCGGCGACAAAATCCTTTTCGGCAAGTATTCGGGCACGGAAATCAAACTTGACGGTGAGGAGCATCTCATTATGCGGGAAGACGATATTCTCGGAGTTATCGAATAAGGAGGGATGAAAGATGGCTGCGAAAGAGGTTCGTTTCAGTGAGGACGCGCGGGGTAAAGTACTCCGTGGCGTGAATCTATTGGCGGACGCGGTTACGGTGACTTTGGGTCCCAGGGGACGCAATGTGTGCCTGGAAAAATCCTGGGGCGCTCCGACGGTGACGAAGGATGGAGTTACCGTCGCCAAAGAGATCCAACTTGAAGACAAATTCGAAAATATGGGCGCCCAAATGGTCAAGGAGGTGGCAAGCAAGACTTCGGACGTTGCCGGTGACGGTACAACCACGGCCACCGTGTTGTCGCGCGCCATTTTTGCCGAAGGTTTGAAACTGGTTGCGGCCGGCCAT
>DASTOD010000309.1:0-5195 GCA_035762645.1 Binatia bacterium
CGCTCGGCCCGGGGGTGAAGGAACGCTTTGCCTGGGCGCCGACGGTGGGTCCCGAAGATATTACGCGCGCCAGGACACGGCGCGAGGAGATCGCTCGCCGCCTGGCGGAAATGCTTGGGGGAGGAACCGTGCTCGCGCTCCCCTCTGCGCCCGGCATCGCGTTGCTTCGCAACTCACCGCCAAAAGTGCTCGATGACCTGCGCGCCCGAGCGCTGCCTATCCTGTCGATCGCCGGCTTGGCGCGCCTGCCGCAAGTGTCACTGCCTCTGGCGGAGCTCGACGGTTGCCCGCTCGGGTTGTCGCTCATCGCCGCATGCGGCAACGATACGCTCCTTCTCGAACTGGCTGGCAGGCTGATGGGCTGAGTCACGCGCGATGATCTATGGAGGAAAGCTATGAAGCGCAGCACTGATCACATTCTCACCACGCACACCGGAAGCCTGCCCCGTCCCCCGGACCTGGTAGACATGGTGCTGCGCAAGGAGGCGAAGCAGCCAGTGGATGAAGACGTGCTCGCCACGCGCGTCCGCTCTGCGGTCGCCGAAGTAGTGCGCCGGCAGGCCGAGGTCGGGGTCACCGTCCTCAATGACGGCGAGCAGGGCAAGCCCGGTTACTCCACTTACATGAAAGACCGCCTAACCGGCTTTGAGGGTGAAACTACGGCTGCCGCCGCCGTCTCCGGCGAAGCCAAGGACTTCCCGGAATACACCGCCCGCCGCGCGGGAAGAGCCGCCCCCAAGCGCCCCTCGTGCACCGGCCCCATCGCCTGGAAGGATCGCAACGCCGTGCGCAAGGACATTGAAAACCTCAAGGCCGCTGTCAAAGCAGTCAAAGCCGAAGAGGTATTCATGACCGCCGCCTCGCCGGGGGTGGTGCCGCACTTCATGAAAGACCAATACTACGGCAGCGAGGAGAAGTATTTATACGCCCTGGCGGACGCCTTGAAAGAGGAATACGACGCCATCCACCGCGCCGGTTTTGTGCTTCAGGTGGACTGCCCCGACTTGTGCATGAGCCGCCACAACCGGTTTTCCGATCTGAGCACAACGGAGTTCAAGAAGATCGCTGAGCTTCACGTGGCAGCCCTGAATCACGCCTTGCGGGCCATTCCGGCTGATCGGGTGCGCCTGCACATGTGCTGGGGCAACTACGAAGGCCCGCACCACCTGGATATCCCGCTCGCGGAAATCATCGACGTAGCGCTAAAGGCCAAAGTCGGCGCTCTCTCTTTTGAGGGCGCCAACCCCAGACACGAGCATGAGTGGGTGGTCTTCAAGGAGTTTCATCTTCCCGATGGCTTGGCCATCATTCCAGGTGTCATTGACTCCACGACCAATTTCGTAGAGCACCCGGAGCTGGTAGCGCAGCGCATTGTCCGCTACGCAGAGGTCGTGGGCCGCGAGAACGTCATCGCGGGCACAGACTGCGGCTTCGGCACCTTCGTGCGCGCGGAGCCGACCATCGATCCGCGCATCGCGTGGGCCAAGCTCAAGTCGCTGGCAGAGGGCGCCGCCATCGCCTCGAAGAAACTTTGGAATTAGCAGCCATCAAATCCTCTCCGGGCCACGAACACGTCCACGCCCACGATCACGTCCTTTCCGGGGCCGTATTCCCGAGTAGGCCCCGAGTCTCGGTAGCGAGGGGCCGTAGCGAGGGATCATCCTTTATTCTTTTGCCTTTATCCTTTTTGGTTATCCGGGGTCATTTAAGGCCAGCAGGGATAAAAACCTGCGCAGTCGATACCCCATAGGCAGGGGAAAGGCATAAACCGGTCCTTTTAACGTTTTGAGAATTTCTCAAAACGTGCAAGTCACCGTGAGTGTCCTGCAAGGGGGTCATTTTGACGTTTTGCGAATATCAAAACGCGAACGTATCAGCGGGGAGCGCGAGCGCGGTCCTTCTCCTCTCCACGGTATCCCCGACCACGGCTTTCGGGTTGAAAAGGATAAGGGATGAGACACGATCACGGTAGTGCTTCTTGGCGCCGTTGCCTCGCAGCAGTGCATATGCGAAGATATGTGCGTGTTCGAGATCCGATTTGCTGAGGGTGTTGAGGCAGATCTTAGGAGTATTCGAGTTTATTATAGAAATCAGATCCTGGATGCGATTGAGGAACAACTTGCTCATGAACCCGGCACTAAAACCAGGAGCCGAAAGCTTCTGGAGAATCTGATTCCGCCTTGGCAAACGGTGGCGCCGATCTGGGAGCTGCGTGTCGGTGAGTACCGGGTCTTTTATGACATTTCATCTGCCGAGTCGGTCGTTTATGTCCGAGCCGTTCGAAGAAAGCCACGAGGGACCAAGACGGAGGATATTTTATGAAGACAGTAAACGCTCGGGACCTGCAGAAAAAGATCAAAGAGTGTGTGGACATGTCCCAACAGGACCAGGTTGTCATCACGCGTCGTGGCAAGCCAGCCGCCGTGATGGTTGGAGTAGAGGGGAAAGACTGGGAAGACGTAGTGATTCAGACCTCTTCGACTTTTTGGAAGTTTATCGAGGAGCGGAGAAAGGAGTCGACGATGTCGATCAAGGAGCTACGGACCCGACTGAAGAAACGTAAGAAATAGAAAGAAATCGAGTCCGAATCGGTGGAGAATTAATCAACCTATGACCAAGGTCGAATTAAAGAAAGCCTCGGTTATCAAAGTACGCACAACAGGCCAGGAAAGACCCCGTGATTGTCGTGAAGAAAGGAAAACCTTTTGCGGCTGTCGTGCCGATCCGAAACGCGTATAAGGAGACTGTGTCTCTAAGTATGAACCGCAGATTCCTGGCGATCATCGAGCGTTCTCGGTCGCGCACGAAAAAGGAAGGCGGGATTTCCTCCAAAGAACTCCGCCGCCGCCTTGGACTAAGAAAATAGTCTCGCTTGATATCGACATTTCGGGAATACTCGAAACGTGGAAATGTCCTGCAAGCAAGAGTTGCCGGTACAAGAAAACCATCGCTTTGACGTTTTTGAGAATTATCAAAACGGGCAAGTCACCGTGAAGCACGATCACGGCCGTAGTCCCGAGTAGACCCCGAGTCTCGGTAACGAGGGGCCGTAGCGAGGGACCACGAATCACGATCACGAACACGAGCACGGTCCTTCTCCGGACACGAGCACGGCTTTTCTCCGATTCGCTCCCTGTCTCCTTGTCTTCGCGTCTCCTGGTCTGGAAAACTGCTTGTCATAAGGCGTGCAAATCGTTACACTGCGGGCATTTTTTGAAACTGAACTGTGATACCCGGTTGCTGATCCTGAATGTTTCCGCCTCTGTGTGTCGCGCCTATCTCCTTGTCTCCCGGTCTCCGGAACTTCTTCTCTGTTTTGCTGCCGTCCGGGTTCCTAGAGGTGGAATTATCCGCAATCCAATCACGAACACGGTGGTTCTCCAAGCACGATCACGGTTTCTCCCGGTTCATCCTTTTGCCGTTATCCTTTAGATATCGAGGTGGAGATCATCCGAAACCGGAATCACGAACACGCGCTTGGTCCGCACTTTCCCTCCTGTTTTTGTAACTCTTGTTCTACCGCGGGAGGATGGCGTAAAATCAAAACAAAATGAACCTCGAAGCATTGTTAAAAGAAAAACGAGAGGAAATTCTCCGCATCGCGGCCGAGCATGGCGCCCGCAACGTGCGTGTTTTTGGCTCGGTCGTCCGTGGTGAAGCACGGCCGGATAGCGACTTGGACTTCCTCGTGGATATGGATCCAGGGCGTACTCTACTGGACATGGGCGGATTGTTGATGGACCTCCGAAATGCATTAGGTCAAGAGGTTGATGTCGTGACCGAACGCGGGCTAAAGACCCGTATTCGAGACCGTGTTCTCAAAGAGGCAATGCCCTTGTGAGAGACCCGAAGGAGCGACTCCGGGATATCCTTGAAGGGATCGGCAACATCGAACGCTATGCCAAGAGAGCCGCAGGCATTTGAGAGGGACACCAAACAGCATCCTTTCAACGATGACTGACGCACAGGCCTCGTTATGAAACAGATAATCTAAACAGCGGAAGCTACCTATGGCGAGGAGAATTGAGCCAAAGCAGCCATCAAAGTATGTAGATCAATTTATTTCGAAATTGAGGCAGAATCTGCCCGAGATCCGTGAGCGTTACGGTGTCCGTTCATTGGGAATCTTCGGCTCCTACTTGAGGGGGCAGCAACACAACCGGAGCGATCTGGATGTATTGGTTGAGTTCAATAACGGCGCCTTAACTCTTTTTCAGTTCGTCGAACTCAGAGATTTTTTAAGCGATCTCCTCGGAGTGAAGGTCGATCTGGTAGAAAAGCGGGCTCTCAAACCAGCTATCGGCAAGCACATACTTGAAGAGGTCGTATTTGTGTGAAGGCGAGACGCGTATACTCGGATTACCTCAAAGATATTTTGGAAGCCTGTCAGAAAGCGGTGCAATTCATTGAAGGGATGAGCTATGAAACTTTCGCCAACGATGATAAAACCCAATACGCCGTGGTCCGAGCCCTGACGGTCATTGGAGAGGCCGCTAAAAAGATTCCCAAGTTGGTTCAAAATCGCTTCCCCAATGTGCCGTGGAAGCTAATGGCCGGAATGAGGGACATCGTGGTCCATGAATACTTCAGGGTCGATCTTAAGCGCGTATTCGAGACCGTCCGCCGGGATCTTCCTCCTCTAACTACGGCAATCAGCAGTATGCTAATCGAGATAGAAAAGAGAGAACAATAAGTCGACCTTACATCCAAATACGCTCCCGGCTCCGACCGCACGCTTGAGCGCTCTCATCGTTGTAGTTCCAAAGTGTTCTCAGGTTTCATCCTTCATAATTCATCCTTCGTCCTTTGCTCATGCCCCGAGCACGAGCACGCTCATGGCCCCTGACCGGCACACTTACAAGGAGGGTTGACGATGAGAAGTAAGAAAAAAAAGCGACCACCGATGCAGTCGAGATTCTCCATGGGCGGTATTACCGAGGTAAACCGGAGCGATTGGCTGCCTTGGAGAGGGCTCGGGCCGACGATCACCTGGCGCGTAAAATCGTCGCTCTACGGATGGAGGCGGGGCTCAGCCAACGGCAGCTGGCCAAACTAATAGGGACTACTGCGTCGGTCATTTGCCGGCTTGAAGACGCGGATTATGAGGGCCACTCCTTAGCCATGCTCAATCGCATTGCCACGGCCCTGAACCGCCGCGTCGAGATTCATTTTGTTCCAGCGGCGCGGCGACGATC
>DASTOD010000310.1:0-9149 GCA_035762645.1 Binatia bacterium
CTCGGTTTAACCGCTGCGCTCCGTTTCAGTTGAATAGCTCGAACGGTCGCTCCGAAAGCCCTCACGGTTTGACGATAAGCGACGGTTCTGCTTCCGATTTTTTCTTTTGTTCCGACAGATGAAACGCCAAGCTCTTTTGAACGAGCCCGGTAAGAAATGAAATGTCCAAAGGCCCCGGATCGCCTTCACCGATTTGAAGCGCGACGGCGAGGGCGAGTTTTGCCTGCTCTTGGCGGCCCGTTTCGGTGAAATAAAGCGCCATATCTTCCATGCGCCGCCGCATCACGTTTCCCGGCTCGCCGGCGCACAGCGCCTTGACCGCGTCCCGGACGATGCCCGCCAGGCGTTCCTCTTTCTGCACCGGATTGAGCACGAGCCGGCTTGTCTGCGCCTCTTCCAGCTGGGGCAGAAACGGCTGGAGCCAATCGGTATCGACGAGCCAAAAGCGCAGCTCAGGCTCCTCGAGCAAGTGGCGCGACTGCTCACGCCACGGTCCCGCGCGCGTGTCGTCGGCGGAGAGCCGCTGGTAAATCGGGTGCGCTTGCGGGCTCGGTTTGCCTGTAACGATCGTCGAGCGCAGCTGGTGAAAATGTTCCAGGCCGCTCCGGCCGCCGGCTTTGGCCCTTTCGAATCCTTCATACAACGTTTGATCGGCAAATTCCCATGGGACGGCAATCATCGTGACGCCGTGTTGCTCTTTGATCTGTTGGCCCATGCGGCGCAGCTCCTTGCGCGGCATGGGCGCGCCACCGATGCGCTGGAGACCCTCGCGATCGCTCACCATAGCTTGAATCACCTGTAATCCCGCTCCAGGCTGCGGCTTCACGATCCAGATGAGCCTCCCTCCGGCCCCGTCCACCGCCGATATCTGAGCTTCAATATTGGCCGCCGGAGCCATGAACGGGCTCGGCGTTTTTGCGCCCGGGCTGCTCTCTTCCGGTAAGACAAGTCCTCTTTGAGCCAGCTTGAAAAGCGAGCGCCTTACTGCCTTTTTGATCTCCTTGTCTTTTGCGGCGTTCTGAATTTCGCCGAGCGCCTGAACCGAAGCCTCATCCGGGATTTTGCCCAGCGCGAAAATAACCGCCAAATCGATGTCTCTGGTTCTGCCCCATTGCTCCTTCAGACGGGCCACCAGACCGGGAGACACGTCATCGAGGCGCATGCCGGCTCGCCCCAGCTCTTCAAGCCCTCGCTGGATCTCTTCGTCGTGGGATTTCTTCTTGGCCATCAATCTGGCTTGCACGTGGCTTATGGGTGTATGGCAGCTATGGCGGATGGCACGAAACCTTCCGCTCGGAGCCCTTCGACAAGCTCAGGGCGAACGGGGCAAGTACTTGAATTTGCTATTGCGACACAGCCCCCGCGAGACTGTGTCGCAATTCACCAAAGCGCCCTGATGTCATGCCGAGCGAGAGCGAAGCATCTCGAATTTTCAGGCTGTACGAAGCTAGATTCTTCGCCTGCGGCTCGGAATGACATTAACACAGTCTCGCCGCGCGTCCCCCCCGGCTACCTGGAGCTTCGGCGGTGCGCCATCATTCAGAGCGCCGCGATCCCGGCGATTTCGATCAGGTAGTCGGGGTTCGCGAGTCCGGTCACGATGACGAGCGTGCTGGTCGGCTGGCTGGTTTTGTAGTACTGCTGCCGCACGCGGTTGTATCCTTCGCGGTATTTTCTGTCGGTGATGTAGGTCGTGGTCATGACCATGTGGTCGAGCGATCCGCCCGCTTCCTGAAGGACCGCGCTGATATTCTTGAAAACCTGGTGGGTCTGGGCTTCGATATCTCCCTTGCCCACGACATTGCCGTCTTTATCGGACGCGGTTTGTCCCGCGACGAAGAGCAGTTTGCCGCCCTCGACGACAATTCCCTGAGAATACCTCGGCCTCGGGTCGTTCAAAGACTTCGGCTGGATAATTTGTTTTGCCATGGCTCCTCCTTTTTCATTAAATGGAGTGGTGGAGTGATGGCTTCGCAGCACTCCAATACTCCTGTACTCCAGCACTCCAGGTTGTTATTTGCTCGGGTAGAGTTTCGCCATCTCGTTGAAGAAACCCTCTTTTTCCAGCTCCTGTAAAAAGCTCAGATCGACAAATTGCTCCGGCTTGGCGTTTTTTGCTTGAGGCATCTTCTCCGCCAGCATCTCGAGCATGAACTGAATCCCTTTTAGCGTCGGGTAGGGTTTTTTCGGTATGCTCGTGACATAGCCCTGGTACGATTCTTCGAGCACCGCGGGGTCGTTCGTGCGCATGTACTTCGCAAACACACGCTGCGCCTCTTTTTTGTTCGCATAGATAAAATAGATCGCTTCGACAAATCCTTTGAGAGCGGATTTTACCGTCTCTCGATTACCTTTGATGTAATCGCGCGAGGTCGCGAAACCGTTTCCTTGAACTTCGACTCCGAGATCGGCGATTTGGAGCAGCTCGTTAAAGCCCATTTTCCGTGCCGACGGCGCTCCGGACGTGCTGAAAAACGTAGCGTCGATTTTTCCCGCATTCAGGGCGGCCAGCCGTTCCGCGTCGGGTCCACCCGGAAGCAGCGCCCAATCTTTATTGGGATCGAGATTCAGATGCCTTGCCAGAATAACCGCGGCGTAGTGGGTCGCGGCGCCAAACCCGCTGATGCCAAATCTTTTTCCCTTGAGCTGCTCGAGTTTGGCGATCTCGGGACGGGCAAAAACGATTTGGTCGTACTTGGTTTCAACCGCGGCGACGAGAACGAGATTATAGCCCGTCAGGTTCGCCTGAACCACGGTGCCGATATTGACGATGGGCGGATCGCCGCCGGCCAACGCCTGGGTCGCCAGTTGTCCTCCACGGAGGAAAATCGGCTCGACCTCGAGACCGTATTTTTTGAACAGCCCTGCCTCTCTGGCGACCCAAACGTTGCTCTGTCGAAAGCTCAACGAGGGATAACCGATGCGGATTCTCTTGAGCTCCTGGGCGGGCAGCGCCCCGAAGGAGCATAGCTGAATGACTGCGCTGAGGATGCCGATCGTAAGAATTCGCTTCATGTCCGCCACCTATAGTCGGAGGGGAAGTCGAGTCATTTCAAGCCCGCCAGCTTTTGCGCCTCTTCAATCAGCGCGTTGTCGACATAATCGGTATATGGCGGAACCTTTTTTCCCTTGTAGGTTCCTTCTTTGGCGCGCAGCTCCATGGTTTTTTCCATGGCGACTTTGCTCACCGCGCCGCTTCTTGGAAACGGCTGAAACTCCTCGACCAGATACTTGTAGTCCTGCTCGGCGATATCGCGCTTGCTTTTCAGGACTTTCATGTGGATGGCGATGGCCTCTTCCTTGTTCTTGCGATCGTAGAGCCAATGGGTGGCCTCGATCATCGATCTCAGGTACTGCACGACTTCGTTCCGATTGGTTTTCAGATAGTTGTTGTGCGCGAAGTCGGTGGTGAACTGGATCGGCCCGAGATGCTCGTGAAACGTAGTGAGTTTAGTGAAGCCCTCCTGCAGCGCCACGAAATTAAACGGCGGGCCCATGAAAGTGGCGTGAACCGACCCGCCCTTCAGCGCGGCGTAACGATCGGGCGAGGTTCCGACCACCAGATATTTGTAATCCGCAGGTTTTAGCTTATAGGCCTTTTCGAAGACCTCTTCGATCATGTTCGTTGTCCCCCCGGTCAGGGTGCTCACGCCTATCGTCTTTCCTTTGAGATCTGCGCCGCTTTTGATCTCGGGACGGGCAACGACGTCATAGGGAATCTTTTCCATGTTGCCGCTTACGATGCGGACGCGCGCCCCCTTTTCGATGGCCGTGATCACGTAGTCGGGATTGATGCGACCGATGGGGATGGTTTCGCTCAAAACCGCCCGCGTCGTATTCGTCGCGCCGCGAATGATGATGACTTCGAGCTCGATGCCGTTTTTCTCCAACATCTTTCTCTGCTGCGCGATGTAAACCGGCCAGCTCGAAGCGGTATGGCCGCTTTGAACAAACCGCACTTTGGAAAGCTTGGTCTCGGCACCGCGCGACGTACCGGGGTTGCCGGTTATCAGGATTAGCGGCAGGAGCAGGAAGAAAACAGATCGCTGGCTGAGCTGCATGAGGGCCTCCTTGATCATATTTGGGTAAAGCCGCCCGTGGATCTGACCTCTTGTTCGATTTGCTTCCAAACCACGTTTTCCAGTTCGACGAAGCGGGGATCGGACTTGATATCCATGTCCCTTGGCCGCGGCAGCGGCACGTTGAATTCGGATCGGATTGTTCCGGGCCGGTAACTAAATACGACAACTCGATCGGAAAGTAAAATGGCCTCCGAGATCATGTGAGTGACGAAAATAACGGTTTTCTTGGTCTGCGCCCAGATCCTGAGAAGCTCGAGCTGCATGAAGCTTCGGGTTTGGGCGTCCAGCGCGGCAAAGGGCTCGTCCATGAGCAGGATCCGCGGATTGACGACCAGAGCGCGGGCGAGGTTGACCCGCTGCTGCATCCCGCCCGATAGCTCATGGGGATAATGGTTCTCAAAACCGGAGAGCCCCACCAGCTCCAGGTATTTGCCGGCCAGCTCGAGCGAGTCTTTGGAGTTGTGAGTATGGCCTTCCAGTCCAAGCAACACGTTTTTCAAGCTGGTGCGCCACGGTAAAAGCGAAGCTCCTTGGAAGACAAATCCCATCAACAGCTCGTTTTCCACTTCGCGGGCGGATCTTCCGTCGATAAAAATCTCGCCGCGAGTCTGAGGAACGAGGCCGTTGATGACCCGCAACAGAGTGGTTTTGCCGCAGCCGCTCGGGCCGACGATGCTGACAAACTCGCCTTCGCGTACCGTCAGGTTGAGGTCGCGAAAAATAACGAACGGCTCTTGTTGGGGCCGGAGTATTTCTTTATGAAGGTTTCTGAGTTCCAGTACAGGAGCTGCCATACTATCCTTGCTGCAGCCCCTTTCTCCAGGGTGTCGCGTAGTTCTCGATTTGCCGAACGAGCTCAAATCCCAAAACCCCCAGTGCGGCAAACACGGCCACCCCCACGAACAAGATCGGAATATTAAGCGTCTGACCGGCGAAGAAGATCAGGTAACCTAAACCCTCGGTGGCGCCGAACCATTCAGCAATGGCGACGCCGGTAAGTCCACGGCCGATGGCGAGTCTTATTCCCGATAGGATAAAAGGCACGGAAGCCGGCAGCAGAATCTTTAAGAACAATCCCCAGCGACCGAGCCGAAATGAGCGCGCCAGCTCGACGAATTCCCGGTTCACCACGCGCATCCCGTAGTACGAATTGATCAGGATCGGAAAAATGCAACCCAGGAACACGATCGCGACTTTGGAGCCTCCACCGACGCCGAGCCACAGCAAGAGCACCGGCGCAAAGGCGATCCGAGGCGTGGTGTAAAGAGTCATGACCCACGGATTGACGTAGTCTCGCACAGCCGGGTTGAGGGCCATGATGAAACCCAACGGGACGCCGATTAGAATCGCCAAAGCGAAGCCGTAGAAAAAGATCCAAGCGCTGGCGAATAGGTGGGGATAGAGATCCCGCGTCACGAAGAGCATCTCGTAAGCGGTGGAAACAATCGCGAAAGGCGAGATCAGGAGACCGGCGTCCTTGACCACGACGGTTGCCAGGAGATGCCATACGAGAAGCCCGGCGATAACCGAGACCGTGCGCAGCATGATTGCCGACCGATTTTTCTCCCGTTCATTCATGATACCGCGTATCTTTAACTAACCGGGTCTCGCGTTTGGAGTCTCGAGTTTCCTCCTCCGTAACGCGAAACAGGAGACCCGAAACTGTGTTTACGCGTCAGAAGCCCATTCTGCGGACTGGCGCCAGGGAGCCAACCGCCGTTCCAGCCGCTTGATCAGATTGAAACTCACCAGGCCGATCACCGCGAGAAGCGCCACGGTGACGAACAGCTTCGGGCTGTCCCAGGTCTCCGAAGAGTCGCGCAAGAGATAACCCAGCCCGGCATTCGCGGCCATCAATTCGGCCACCACGACACCCAGCAAGGCGCGCCCGACTCCGAGGCGCATGCCGGTGATGATGTATGGAAGCGCTCCCGGCAAGCGGATTTTGTAGGTGGTCTGCCAGGAGCTAAGCCGGAGGGATCTTCCCAGCTCCAACCAAATCGGATCGAGCGCTTTGACGCCGGCGGCGGTGTTGAGGATGATCGCGACGACGGTGATCTTGAAGACCACGATCACCTTCGACATCATGCCGATTCCACACCAGATGATGATCAACGGGACGATCGCAATAATGGGAATGGAATAGAGCGTGGCGATCCATGGATCCATGACCTCATCGAACCATTTGTACATTCCCATGAGATAGCCGAGGATGATCCCGATCACGCAGGCGGTCGTAAAACCGTAGGCAAACTCATGGAGCGTGGCGGAGAAATGTCGGTTGAGCTCGCCGGTTATCGCCAGCTCCCAAAAGGAACGGATCACGCTGCTCGGAGGCGGAATCAATAATTCGTTCTCCAGCAATAGGCGCGCGAGAATCTCCCAAAGAACCAAACCACCGGTGATCGAGAGCCAACCGCGCGCGAGATCCTTCTTGAAGGTTGGCAGGACAAATTCCCATCGGCGGCGAGACCGCGGCAGCGTCGAGCGGAGGGTTTCCATCAGTTAAACAGAAGAACTTCAAGCAAATTTATCGCGCGAAGACGCCAAGCACGCAAAGAAAATTTTCCTCTTGGCGCCCTTTGCGCCTTTGCGCGAGAAAAAGTTTTTCCGATCTCTTTTCCTGTCAAAATTTTAAACCTGTTTGGCGAAATTTCCATTGCCGTCATTTGTACAAGTCCTGATCTTCGCTCCTGGACTCGCGCATGTGAATCCTCGGATAGACCGAGACGCCGCCAGGACGGCCCTGCAGCATGAAGTCGATCGGGATAAAACCCTCGAGCAGAGGAACCGGCAGTTGAACGCCGGCGAAGGCGCTCTTATGGTCGGTGCCGATGGCGATCTGATTTCCCCACAGGCCGGCGGGGAGACCGCCGCTTAGGCTGAAGCGGCTCGCCGAAACGCTGCCCTGGATCGGCGGCAGCTTGTACTTGCTGCCCGGGTCGCGCTCGTTCTCACTCAACATTTCATGATCGAGCACCTTGGGAAAATCCGGCGCCGGGCCGCTGGCCTCGCGGATAAGCGTAAACGTTGTATCGTCAGTCTCTTCGCTCTTCTTGTCTCTCCCGGACGGCTCGGCTCGGACGATCGGCGCCGGCATATTGGTGATTCCGCCTACCGATCCCTTGGCCCGCTGATTCGCATCCGCCATCGCGACTTCGTGATTTTTTTGGCGCAGGGCGGCGTAGAAACGCTCCGACGTTCGCTTCGGCAGCGGGTAGCTTTGGCTGCGAACCCCCCACGGCGTCTGATAGTGGACAACCATCTCGTCATCGCCGACCAGGGTCACGCCGCGGTCGGCTAATTCCATGTTCTTCGTGTTGCCGTCGAACAAAGAGGTCTTGAGAGACAAGCCGCCGGGACCGTAAAGCGCGGGGTTGTCCCGGAGAAATTGTTTGCTCAGGCGCAGGCCGCGGCTTTCCGCCTTCGCCAGCTCGGCCAACTGTTTGGTCGCCTCGGCGGCAGCGGAGCTTTCGGGAAAATTATCGATGACCGTCGTGAGATAACCCTCCTGAGTGCTACGGTCTTTGTTCTTCGCGGCCTCCAAAAAGGCCTTGGCCGATTTTTCTTTGACAGCGGCGATTTTCTCCTTGCCGGCGGTGCCCGAAAGCTCATAGTAGTCGATGGCTTTTTGAAACATGCCCCGCTCCTCGAACGCCTCGGCCAAGACTTTGTAGACTTCGGAGGCGTTTTCTGAATTGGGGTGGCTGCGAATATAGGCGACCCCGGCATCGATTACGGGGTCGGCGGAAATCGGATTATTCGAAAGCACCTGGATGAGATTGGCTCCGAGCATAACCGCATTGACCGTTCCCAAAGTGGCGGCCCCGGCGGGACCTGCAGCGGCCATGGCGCCCGCGGCGTACAGGAGATTTTTCTTCAGAAAATCCTCGCCCAGTAAAACGTATTTGACCGATTGCAAGCGGCGCTCCTGGTGCGCGTCGTGAAAATTGGCCAGCAGATTATACTCCGGGCTCTGGAGTAAAACCCCGGCGCGCTCCCGAGCCGCAGGGGTTGCCGCCGCGCGCGCAATTTGCGCGAGCAGTTTCTTTGCGGCTTCGTGACGGCCCTTCATCTCGAGCGCGACGGCTTCGGCATCCAGAGCGGCGTCGGCGAGCGGCTTGCCGCGATGTTTTTTCTCGACATCGATGGCCGTTTGCTCGATCGTGTGCGGATCAGCCAAACTCAACGCCTCGAGCAGTCGGCGGGCATCCTGTTGCTCGTCGTTCGCGAGCGGCTGTTCGGCGCGCGCGGACAATCCTTTCAGCCGCGCCTGCTCGCTCTCTCGGTGGCGCTCGCTCGCCTGCTCGAGAGCCTGCTGAGCCTGTTTCGAATCGGGACGGACATAAGCGGCGACTTGGGAATGAAAGAGCGCTTTCTCCAGCTCGCCTTTGCCGGCCGCCGCTTTGGCAAATTTCAGTTGTTTGTCGACGAAGGCGTCTTTTTTCTTCTTTTCCAGAACCTCAATCTTTTTCAAGATCTCGGCATTTCGCGGATCGTCGGGATAGCGCTTCAAGTGGTCCAGGTCGCGCGCCAGGGACTTGCGCTCTTCGAGGGGCATATCGCCGCTGGTCAACAGATACATTTGGCTCACGGCCGTCTCGACGGCCGCGCCCACGTAATTGCCCGACGCGACGCCGACGAGATCGACCGAGCCGAGAAGGCGGTTCAGCATGCCGCCCCAATAGTTCGTCGAGCTCTGGCGCATGAGCTGATCGGACTGAGTCAGGTCGTCGCCCTTGATAATCGCTTCGAGGTATTTTTTTCGTTCCGGTGATGACGTCTGTCTCATGGCTTCGCGCTGCGCGGCGAGATAACGTTCGCGATCCTGAATCGTGTTGTGGACGAGATCCTGAACACGTTCGGTCAAACCGGTAACCGATCCCTGTTGTTTTTGAAGGCGCCCGTCCTCGGCCTTAAAGAACTGCAAATGCTGCTCGAGGGATTCCTTCTGATTCGTCAACGCGTCGATGAGGACGTCACGCGCCCGCTTGTCTACCCCATCGGGGAAAAACTGCGGCGCGGCTGGCGGTTTTTCAAAGGGGTCGAATTCAGGGAGCGGATTCA
>DASTOD010000311.1:0-8792 GCA_035762645.1 Binatia bacterium
ACACCCGGTTACCAGTAAGGCGGCGACGACCCCAATCAAAAACCAACCTTGCGTCATGCGTTACCTCTATTCTTCTCTTTTCTGTCCTCTCGTAGCGGCGGTTGAATTCTTAGACGTTGGTGATCGGCTCGGGTGATCGGCTCGAGAGAGTGAGGTCGCTGGCTTCCTTGCCAACTCGCTCAACGGATTCGTTTGCGTGAACGGTCTCGGGGTGTCCACGCCGATACGGCGGACCCGCTCGCGGTTCTCAAGAAGCAGCGTATCTCCATCAACGACTCTTCGGACGGTTCGCCAGTGTATGTTTTAACAGCAGGTCGTAGCACGTTTTGGTTGACGACGAGCAGCATGAAGTACTGGAGTAACACATACGATGTGCCACGCCAAACACGCCCATAAAAAGGTGCATTTTGTCTGAGGGACTGTCTCAGGACCGGAACAGTAGTTGTTACGAGGGACTACCACAGCTTGGGCAGGTGCGTGCGAGATATGGCCATACCTACCACAATCTAACTCATGCGGGGGCGGGCTCAACTCGGCATCGAAAAGCGGCCCGGCAGAGTATCGTTGCCTCCTGACCGTCTTCAATGGATCTTCTAATCGACGACCCCTTACTCCTGGCATCGATGTGCTGCAAAAATAGGACACCGCCAGAATTGTTCATCAAGAAGAATCGAACCCACGGAAGATTTTAGCCGACCTTCCCGGGCACAGAAGTTGCGACCCGGCCTATTTAGATACCACTCCAAGTCGATGGAGGTTTAATATGAAGGGCACATTGTACGTTGCATTAGTAGTCGCCTGGATGATGCAGTGGGGCTGCAGCCCGGAGTTTTGGGGAGGAGCTGCAACGGGAGCGTTGGGAGCTGGCGCGGGGTATGAATACAATGCCAAGCGGCAGATGGATAAGCTTGAGGATGATTACAAGAGCGGTCGAATCGGTCATGAAGAATACCTGGAGCGTAAGCGCCAGATCGAGAGGGGTTCAATCATTTACTGACCAATACAGCTTTGCTGTTTTGATACGGAGTTAAGGAGCTTACTTCTGTTTATTTAGTTGCTCGGCTCTTGAGCCACGGCGGCGCGCAGACGTATAACCCGTTTGTGGATCCTACCCATGCGATCTGCGGATTTTGTAAGGTGGCGTGAAGCAAAGTTGTTGGCGCTTGGTAAACACGCGACTCGGCCGCTGGCGCGCAAGCACCTGGCGATTCCGTTGGGCCAGACAAGAGAGAACAAGATCTGAGAACGGGCCACCTAACGCTTGAAGCGGAGGCGAAGGTCGGAGATGGTTTCCTGCTTATCAACCGAAAGTGCGGCAGAACAATTGCCGCTCCTTGGCATCAGGCTTGCGACAGTTATACCTCTGGGAGGTGAATTATGATTCTCATTAAGAAAATTCTCGTCCCCACAGATTTATCGGACATCTCGCTACCGGCAATAGGATTCGCAATCTCGCTTGCAAAGAAGCATGCGGCTGAAGTCACCGTGCTGCACATTCTCCCGCGCAAAGCTATGAAAGAGCCCTTTGCGCCGGCCTACGTTACAGAAGGACTAATTACGAGTGCTCCGATAGGTGCAGGGCTCCAGCCAAACCTCGACGGTATTTTTGAAAGAAAACGTCGGCTTATCCATGACTTCCTACGCCAAAAGATGGGGCCGGTGATCATTAAATCGGTAAGGATCAATGCTCTCGTGAGGGTTGGCAAGACCGTTAAAGAGATCATGGCTGCAGCCAAAGAGGAGCACGCCGATCTAATCGTGATGATGAGCCACCGATCTGGGTTGACGCGCCTGTTGCGCGGAACCTTTACCGAGTGGATCGTCCGACGAGCTCCGTGTCCAGTTCTGACGATTCAGCCCTCAGCTGAGGTCAGGACAGAACAAGACGAGCGAGTGCCGGTAAAGCTCATGGACAAGTGGGCTGCCTAGCCAAACATACTTCCAGTTGCTTCCGCATCGATCGCTTTTACTTTACTTCTCTGAACGAGCTGCAAGCCCGTGGCGCTAAACCGGAGCGTGCAGTAAACCTACAGAATTTATGCCAAACAAAAAACGCGTCCGCGTTGATCCTAAACGACCAAAACGAAAGCCCAACCGCGGCAAGGGAAAGTCCATCAAGAAACCCAGCCGCACAGCACCGCAGAAGCCGACAAGAGAAAAGTCAGACGTGAGAAGAGGCATGAACAGTCAACTACTCGAGGATCTTGCTCAGGAGTTGAGCCATAGACGATCATCATTGCTCCAGGATGCGGCAGAAAGCCAAGACGAGATGAAGACGATTCTCGACGAACAGGAAAGTGAGTTCGAAGAAAGCGCCCAAAAAGATCAAATCACCCGCCTGACAAGCCGTCTCAAGGAACGAGATCGACAAAAAATTAGAGAAATAGACGCTGCCTTAAACCGTATGACTGCAGGTATTTACGGGAAGTGCGAAAAGTGCGGACAGGAGATAGGAATCGATAGGCTTCACGCCCTACCTAGTACGACTCTTTGCATAGCCTGCGCTGCCGCGCGGGAAAGTAAAAAGCCACTGACTGGCGCTGAAGAACCGTCGGAGCGCCTCCCTATCCGTGATCGGGAGGCCGAAGAATGAGATTTTACATGTTTCCAAATAGAGTCGACACACTCGAACGTGGGGATGTTTACTTTTTCTTTCGCTCCAACGTAGTAGAAGAAGCTCCCGAGAAAGTTGAAGACGCGCCGACAATGTCCGTAGTCTTAAGCCCTGAGGAATCGAACTGCTATCGGCTGCTCGTCATTGTACGCAAGCAGACCAGAGATGACAAAGATTGGGGCTTTGTCGATGCAGTCACTAACGAGCCGAAGAACATTGAAAATCGGCTCGCTCCAGAGGCCTATCCAACGAAAACACGTGGGGAGACCCAGGTTCCGGCATTGCGGCCCATTGCAGAAGGCGTCTACCGTATCGTTCGCCATAATGACCATGCACATTTTGTCTACGCCTTGAAACTTCCTAAAGCTACAGGGGGAGCGGAGGCCCCATTTAGTCTTGAGAATCAAGCAAGTTACATCATCAGCATCAAGAATCCAGAAAAGGGCTCTCGTTTTGGCAATGGCTTGGAGGAGTCGGTGGATCTTCCCAGGCATTTGCAAGAAATATTTCGTGACCGGCCCTTCTGCGAGGCCGACCCACCGGATTTTCTCAATTACGCAGGTATCGAGTTTGTGCTGATTTCTGTTGCTGAAAACGAAGTCACTGAGAACCTAGTCGAGGAACTCGGATTCGACCTACAAACACATGACGAAAGTCTCACCAGCGCCCAAATTTTCCATGATCTAAAAATGCAGGAATCAGTACACACGTCAAACCCATTTTTTAAGCCCGAGCCAGGTAAAGTCTAAGTTTGCCGCCTGTGTGCTTGTTTTTGTTTTACCACGACACGCCCTAGGTTGCGTCCAGAAGATTAGTGCAGATGAACAGAGCATCTCCTGCTGTGAGGTGAACGATTGGCCCGCGAACTCCCCTTGTGGCAGTGATAGCCTCCAGCCTTCCGGTTGTAGTGACACCCGTAAGCATCAAGGCCGCCACCGTGAGGGGTAAGCATTGACTGCGTAGAAGCAGCACGAGCAGAACGCCCACCCAAAATAGTATCCCTCGACAAAGGCCGCTGTAAGGACGATTAGAGCGAAGTTGATGCGCTTGAGCCAGACCATTGGCCTCGCCTTGTAGACCTCACTTGCTTACTCGGCCTGTGTCCCGTGCGATTTCCTGTTCTAGCCTCTGGATGCGCTCCAGTGCGTCGGCGCGAAATAGGTCCGATAAGGGACTCGGGATTGGGGTCAGACTTTCTATTCTAGACAATCTTGCATCAGGCCATCGATTTCCGTCTTCAGCTTAGGATCCAAGTCCATTCGATCCCGCAGTCGCGAAATCAAAGAACTCACCGTCGCCATATCTCTGCCCAACACATTGCCACTTCCACCAGCCGATACCCCAATCGCCCGACCAGCACATACCGCAACCGCTCGGACCAATTCCGACACCGACAGACTGAGAACAGGGGGGCGCGCAATTTAACGAGCACGGACCGGGTGAGTTGAACGAGAGGAAACCTTACTTCTTGCGGAGTGTTTTGCCGCTTGACCTGCCGTCTCAGCCTCTCAACAACCTTCAGATCCGTAGTAAGCCTTTAGCAAGGACTGGGACGTACTCAGAAGGAAAAGGGAGCGGAAAACGAGGACTTCCGCTCCCTCTCCGGTACGGGGATTTTAAGCTAATTTTATCTCAGTCCGGCTCACTCTTGCTACGAATTTGCTACACAACGGTCGATGCCTTATCGTAGCCAGATGCGGCGTTGTCGCCTCGTCAAAAAAGGAGTGGGCGCGTGGTACTTTCCGCACGTGGACAGGGCAATCAGTGAGCTCAATGTGTCGTGGTACTACACCTGGCAACCACACTCCATGCCGATCACCCAGCCGCGCGACGTGGAGTTCGTGCCCATGATATGGGACGAGACCTTTGTCGAATCGAAGCACTTGGAGCTAGCGAGGAAGGGCGGTTCCGTCCTGCTCGGATTCAATGAACCCGACCGCCGCGACCAAGCAAATATGACAGTCCAGCAGGCGCTGGATCTCTGGCCGCGCCTTGTGGCGACCGGCATGCGACTTGGGAGCCCAGCCACGGCCGCAAATCCTTCCTACCCGGGAAGCTGGCTCGAACAGTTCATGGATGGCGCGAAGGCACGTGGTTATCGCATCGATTTCATGTGCGTTCATTGGTACGGGCGAAAGTTCGACATAGACGAGGCTGTCAACCGGCTCAAGAACTTTCTTCTGACCGTACACCGTAAGTTCCGGCTTCCGATATGGCTCACAGAATTCAGTCTCATCCGGTGGAGTAACCCGCCCATGTATCCCACCTGGGAGCAGCAGGCAAAGTTCGCATCGAAGTCTATCGCGATGCTCGAGACTCTCCCATTCGTGGAACGTTACGCTTGGTTCTCTCTGCGTCAATCGAGAGATGGCAGCGATAGGACGTCGCTCTACTACCGAGATGGTAACTTGACACCTGTGGGCGTTGCGTACAAGACGGGTCCGACCGTGCCGCCTTCCCAGTGTCGATGCGATACGTGCCGGCGAGCCATTTTCAAACCCCGACCTCGTTCCCGCAGATCCGAACTAAGCAGTTAGCCGAAGTGTGACGTCCTCAGAAGCAAAAAGGGAGCGGGATCGTCTGGCTCTTCGGATGAAGTGGGCAGTAGGTGAGGCGGAAGTAGAATTCAGTCCAATCTTAACGTTAACGCCTTGGCTCAGCGGCGCGCGGAGACCATGCTAGCAAACAAAAGCGCCGCTGTTCCGCGACGGCACGCAACTGGACGACGCGTCAGATTGATCTGGTAGGATTTAGTCGATGGAGAATACAGCTCCATTAGAGACCTTCCGCGATAACTAGAGACCTTCCGCGATAACATGCGGGGGCTGAGCGAAGCGAGGTCGCCATCGGGTTCATCGTGTTGTTATGCGTCCCGCTCTACACAAGATCGTACGCCTCAAGCCAGCGCGGCCATTGCTCCGTCGGCCTGCACCAGCCAGAAGCCCATGGCCATCTCGCGGTACATCGTAGTCGCGATGGTGAAATGCTCTCGCGCCTGCTGCCGCTTGTCGGTGCGTCGGTACAGCGAACCGAGGGCCAGGTGGCAGTGGGCGACGAGCGGACGCATCCTATGCCGCTCGGCGAGCGCCAGCGCCTTTCTGTAGTGGATCTCACCGGACTCGGCGTCGAGCCGGTCGGGATGCGTGGCGACGTCACCGAGCAGGTGCAGGGCATGGGCGGCGCCGGCGGGCTGCGATGGAAGGAGTTCGACCGCGCGCTCGCCTATTGCTCGCGCCTCGTCTAGCCGGCCGAGGAGGAGCCACGTGCGACCCACGACGTAATCGTCCCAGGCGCGCCGCATTCCTGCCGTCGCATGATCTGCGAGGGCCTGCTCGCCGTCCCGCAGCCGAATCAGCGCGTCGCTCGTCGCGCCGAGCTGCGCCAGTGCCCAGGCGGAGCCGACGAGCGTGTGGGGAAGCGAGAGGCTGACGTTCCCGGTCCGGAGCACGGTGATCCCATGCTCCAGCAGTGAGCGTGCTTTCGCCCAGTCGCCTGCGAGGAGGTGGAACGTGCCAGCGGCCCGGTGGGCCAGACCGATGGTGTACGCATGATGTGTCGGCTCGGCGAGCCTGATCGCCTCGGCTGAGTGCTCGGCCGCCTCGGCGAATCTGCCAAGCTCGGCGAGACTGATGACCAGCCAGGAGCGCGCGTAAACCGATGCCGGCGCAACCATTCCGAAATGCTCGTAGATCCAGTCGGCGGGCAGGACCGCCAGCGCGTCGGTGGCTAGCTCGACAACGCGCTCGTACTCGCCCCGGTAGTACTGTGCCTGCTCGAGATAGCTCGTCGTGAGGATGCGGAGTCTAAGGTCGCCCAAACGCCCGGCCATCTCCAGTGCGCGGGTACCGGTCGCGACCGCTTCGTCCAGCTCGCCGAGCAACGTGTGAAGGGTCATCAGAACGGAGCAGACCCGGGCCCGGCGGTGGTCATCATTCAACCGCTCGGAAAGCGTCTCCGCCTCGCGCAGGCGCTCCAGCGCCGGGCGAAGTTCAGCGAGCTGGGTCAGAACCGTCCGCAGCTCGAGACGGGTCTCGTAGCCCTGCTCCAGCGTCGACTGGTTCGTTGGCAGCGCTTCGAGGACGCCAAGCGCCTGCTCGTAGCAGGCCCGGGCGTCTCGGAGCGCAGAGCGAGCTGCCGCCTTGTTGCCGGCCCGCCGGAGATAGTGCGCTGCCTTCTCATGCACGTCGCCACGGGTGGCATGGTGAGCAAGCCGTTCGACGTGCTCATCAAGGCGGTCGGTATAGAGCCGCTCCATCGCCTCGAGAATGCAGGCGTGGAGCGCGCGGCGACGATCCTGGAGGAGGCCTGCGTAAGCGACCTCGTGAGTCAGCGCGTGCTTGAAGGTGTACTCGAGCTCGGGGAAGAGCCGCGCCTCGTAGAGTAACTCCGTCGCCTGCAGCCGTGCGAGTGCCTCGCGAAGGCGGTCCTCCGGCTGCTCGGCGATCGCCTCCAGCAATGCGAACGGCACATCCTTGCCGACCACGGCCGCTACCTGGAGCAGTTGCTTGTCTTCCGGAGCGAGGCGGTCGATGCGAGCGGCCAGGATCGCCTGCGCCGTGGCCGGAAGTTGCAGAGTCTGGACCGAGCCCGCGAGCCGGTAGGCACCGCGTTCCCCCGTGAGAGCCCGCGTCTCGACCAGGGTCCGCACGCTCTCCTCGAGGAAGAAGGGATTGCCCTGCGTACGGTCGATCAGGAGTCGCCGGAGATCCTCGAGCCCTCGGCCCGTCCCGAGCAGGGCCTCCAGCAACTCCGCCGCGCTGGCCAGAGGCAGGGCGTCGAGCAGCACCTGCTGGTAGTACGTCTTGCTTCCCCAGCCGTGCACGTACTCGGGTCGGTAGTTCACGAGGACGAGCAGCCGTGCCGTCGGCAGGCTCTCTACCAGGAGCTCGAGCCAGGCCTGCGTCGCGGAGTCGATCCAGTGCAGGTCCTCCACCACGAGCAGCACGGGCTGCACCTGGCTCTCCCGCAACAGAAGGAGCTTCAGCGCTTCCAATGTCTTCCGCCTACGAAGCGGGGGATCGAGCTTCATCCACTCGGCGTCCTCGACCGGCACGTCGAGCAGCGAGAGGAACACTGGCAGCGTGGGCTCGAGCACGCGGTCCAGTGACAGAAGCTTACCCGTCACCTTCTCGCGCATCTTTCGGTCGTCGTCACGAGGCTCGACGCAAAAGTAACTGCGTAGCAGCTCGATCACGGGAAAGTACGTCGTGGCCTTGCCATAGGACACGGAGGCGGTCTCGAGCACAAGCCACCCCTGGCTGCGATGCGAGTGGGTGAACTCCCACACCAGGCGCGACTTGCCCACACCGGGCTCGCCCACGACCGCAACCACCTGACCATGCCCCTCGCCTGCTCGTCCGAGGGCCTTCTGCAGCAGCTCGATTTCTGCATCCCGGCCCACGAAGCGCGTCAACCCTCGGGAAACGGCGGCGTGCAGCCGGCTCCGTACGGGGCTCGCGCCGCCGAGCTCGAAAATCTCGATCGGTGCCGCTAGGCCCTTCACGGGCACGGGGCCACGCGACATCACCTGCACGAAGCCCTCGGCGAGGGCCAGCGTATCCGGAGCCAGCAAGATCGTCCCCGGCCTGGCCATCTGCTCCATGCGGGCGGCCAGGTGGGTGGTTTGACCGACCGCCGTGTAGTCCATGTGGAGATCCGAGCCGATGGCTCGGACTACCACCTCGCCCGAGTTGAGACCCACGCGGATCTCGACCGGAACCCCGTAGCGCCGGAAAACACCCTCGGCGTCGCGCTTCACAGAGTCCTGCATTCGCAGGGCGGCATAGCACGCGCGGACCGCATGATCCTCATGCGCTAACGGCGCACCAAATAGCGCCATAATCCCGTCACCCATGACTTGATTAACGGTCCCCTCGTAACGGTGAACGGCTTCCATCATGTGCTCGAGCACCGGATCCAAAAGCTTTCTGGCTTCCTCTGGATCGCGGTCCACGAGCAGTTCCATTGACCCCTTCATGTCCGCGAATAGCACCGTCACTTGCTTGCGCTCACCTTCAAGGGCGCTCTTGGATCTCAGAATCTTTTCGGCGAGGTGCTTGGGAGTGTAAGTTTCGACGGAACCGAACTTTCCTTCGATTACCAGCGATGACAGCGCAGCTTCGAGCAGTTGCTGTCCGCATTTCTTGCAGAACTTCGCCCCGAGCCGGTTGATCCCGCC
>DASTOD010000312.1:0-3626 GCA_035762645.1 Binatia bacterium
ACACGACTCAAGAGGAGTGGAAACGTGGCCAAGGTAACTAAACCGGCGTGTTCAAAACTTTCGTTTAAGGGAGGTGTCTCATGGATTGGGAAAAAATTAAACTAGGCTCGTGGGGTGCCATCGGCGGCGCGCTCGTAACCATGTATGTCGGTTTCAACGCAGCCGGATGGATGACCAACGGTGGCGCCGAGGCAATGGCGAAGGAGACCGCTGCAACTGCCGTCGCCGAGCGGTTGGGAACGATTTGCGTGGCACAGTTCAACCGGGACACGGCGAAGAGCCAGAAACTCGTCGAAATGAAGAACAAAGACACTTGGGAGATCGGCCGCTATATAGACACGCAGAGTTGGGCGATCATGCCGGGCGACGAGAAGGCCGAGAGCGGGGTTTCCGATGCCTGTGCCAAGCAGCTGTCGAAGAAGAGCTAGTCTATCTGGCTGGGCGCAGTTCCAGTGAGGACTCAGTACGGTGACCCGACGACAGAGAACCCTGAGAGGAAGGACCATGCTGTAGGAGCGCGATGGACAGATGGAGGTGGTTATAGAGGCTCTTATTATAGAGGCAGAGGTGATCGAAGCGCTGCGGTCCTGTTTCGATCCGGAAATCCCAGTCAACATCTATGAGCTAGGATTGATTTATGATGTGAAGGTCGATCCTTCAGGCGCGGTCGGAATCCGAATGACCCTCACCTCGCCCAGTTGTCCCGCGGCGCAATCACTGCCTGCAGAAGTGCAAGCTAAGACGAGGGGTGTTCGCGGCGTAACGGACGTCACGGTCGACGTCGTCTGGGACCCTCCCTGGGAACCGTCCAAGATGTCCGAAGGAGCTAAGCTTCAGCTTGGCTTCATGTAAGAGGGGACTTTCTGAAAAAGAAAGTCTTGCGACAGTCGGCGGCACCACCGGGTGAGCCAGGTACTGCAGGGGCGGTGCTGGAGCAGATCTGAGAATGGCTGACGTTTAGCTGTGCGTTCGCGGAGGCGGAAGTAACCGCTGTCAATCGCCCCCGAGATGACGCGGCATAACGCTCATGAAGCGAGACAAATCTATGCTTGGACTAGGCTAAGCATGAACGGAAAATCTCCCAGTGATTTAAACCGCAACAGAGATAAAACTTGACAACTAGAGTTTAGTGACTAACTGTTAAAGAAGCTAGGCATAGGGTTTCCATCCTCGGTTACCTGAAATTCTTCAAGTAAGCCCCTTAATACTTAACCCTCTCACCAGTCCAACCAAGGAGGTTGAAATGTATACTCGCAACGTCAGTTTGAAGCTCAAGGCCAATAATGCCCCCGAGTTTACCCGTCTTATTGAGAACGAGATCCTTCCCTTGCTCCGCAAACAAAAGGGATTCAGGGATGAGATCACCCTGGTCGCTCCAGAACGGAATGAGGCGGTAGCCATTAGTTTCTGGGATAGAAAAGAGGACGCGGAGGGTTACAACCGCGAGAAGTATCCCGAGGTCCTGAAGATCCTGTCCGAGGTGGTTGAAGGCGCTCCCGGAGTGGAGTCCTTTGAGGTCGCGAACTCGACTTCCCACCAGATCGCCGCTAAAGCGGCCTAAGCAGAGAGGCTTCGGTTCGGGGAGGGCGGATCTCTCCTCCCCGGATCGTAGTGGTACAATAACGGGAGGTTTTTATGAGCGGGATATTTTGGATTTTGGTGGGCGGAGTGGCCGGTTGGTTGACAGGAACATTTTTAGGGGAAGAGGGATACGGGAAAAGATTACTGGGCGGTTATGCCAGAAGCTTGGATATCGTATTGGGCATGGTTGGTGCCTCCTTTGGAGGTTATCTATTTTTCTGGGCTGTCATCGGGGAAGGCAGCTCGTTTAGCAGATATGCCACCGCGATCCTCGGCTCTGTGACGCTTGTGGCAGTTGTTCGGCTGATTTCCGCAAGAAACTTTGCTTGGGTGAGAAATAGTAGATTTAATAGGTTCATTTTGTTTTGAAAGAGTCATTCGTACTGATATCGCGAAGCAATGAATTCGGGCTGCGGATCATCTTGGGAGGTGATCCGGCGGTGCCAGAGGGTTGCCACTCATATTGTTCCTATATAATGTTTGGACTAAAAGGGGATACGAAAATGCGTCCATACAAGAACCATCCCATTTACGGGATCGCAGTTCCAAAATCGGGAAAGCTATGGCACCCTCGAGGGCTAGTATTTGCTCCAGACCAAAACTCGACGATAGAGATTAAACGCCTGGAATCCACCGACTTAACTTTCACGACTAAGAAAGCAGCCGAAGAGCACGCGCTCAATCTATGTAGGGCATGGATTGATGGACAGAGCTCGGAATCTAATAACAGGGTCTAGATCCTTGCCTGGAGGGCGGGGATCATCGCTTCGATTCTGTAATTTCGGTAGGAGTGAACCGGCGGGCATGATCATTAGCCCGTTAGGCACAGTCCCCCTTCCCCTTTTTCTGGCTGGATTTTAACGTTTTAATTGCACAGGTCAGGCTGGTATCAGTTGCGCCAGTGTCCGGCCCACGCGATAACTCTTTCAAAATCGTCCAATACCACACAGCGACGGCTCACGGGAACATCAGAATATTCTCAGTCATCGTAAAGGCGAGACTTACACGTCCATGACTCCAATGCCCGAACCGCGAATACGCCCCACGGCCTCGTTTCTCAATTACGCGCCGGTTCCGTTGGTGTTTGGCACCAGCGGATTGCGCGGCCTGGTCAAAGACATCACCGATCTCGAGGCTTATATCAATGTCAAAGCTGCGCTTCGGTATTTGTTGAGCATTGGCGATATTCATGCGAGCAGCGGAGTGCTTATCGCGGGCGACCTGCGGCCGAGCACCGACCGCATCATGAAGGCGTGCGCCCAAGCGATTGTCGATTCGGGCTGCGAGGTTGAGAACGCCGGCAAGATTCCTACACCCGCGTTAGTCTCCCACGCCATCTCCACTGGACGCGCCGGCGTGATGGTAACCGGCAGCCACATTCCATTCGATCGTAACGGTATAAAAATCAATAAAAGCATCGGCGAGGTGCTAAAATCCGATGAACCCGGCATCGCCCGCGAGGTGGGCCGTGTGCGCGTGGAAGAGTATAGCCGGAGCGCGACGGCATCAGCATTCGACGCCTCCGGAATGCTGAAATGCTCGCCAGAGCTACCACCGCTTGATCGCGCCGCCGAAGAAGCTTACGTCCGTCGCTACCTGAGCAGCTTCAATAGCGGCGGCCTCTCTGGCCTGCGGGTTCTTATGTATCAGCATTCGGCGGTGGCGCGCGATATCTTGCCGCGCATCCTGCGCGAGCTTGGCGCCGAGGTGGTCACCGCGGGGCGCAGTGAGACGTTCGTTTCCATCGATACGGAGAACATTACCGACGAGCAGCTAAACCGTCTAGAGGAGTTCGCCGTCGTTGCGGAAGCGAGGAGCGAGCCGCTTCACGCAATCGTGTCAACCGATGGCGACTCTGATCGGCCTCTGTTAACGGCGGTGCTGCCGGCCGCCGAGGTTAAGCCTGGCGGCCGGCGCGTGCGCTTCTTGCCCGGTGACTTACTAGGCATCGTAGTTGCCGAGTATCTCCGCGCCGATGCGGTGGTGGTTCCTATCAGCGCCAACGATGCTGTCGAGCGCCGCATGCGCGAGCGCAGGGTTTTCCT
>DASTOD010000313.1:0-3331 GCA_035762645.1 Binatia bacterium
ATTCAGACATTTTCGATTCTCCTTTTAGGATGAAAAGCACGTAGGCAAATTCATGATCCTTTCATCGACATGCCGCGTCTCATGCAGAGACGACGTTCACCGGACAAGCTCCTTTGCTGTTCGAACAATTTTCTCCCGAATGACATAACCATCATACCCGGCTTGTTCCATGCCAAGGATCACCGGACCCACAACGGGCGGACCGTCCAGCCGGATCAACCTGGCCCTCGGACAATGGCTGAGAATCAGATCACGCATTGGCTTTGTAATAATGTCACCGGCCTCGAAGACACTACCCGACTGAACGATTTCGACCTCATCATGTTCCATTTCGATTTGACGCGCCACCGAAACAGCCAGCCAGCCCAGTTCTTCACCCGACCACCGTATGACTTCTACTGCCGCCTGATCGTCTGCGCGGGCTGCCTCTACAATCTGGATTGCGAGACCCGGAAATAAATGGTAATGATGATTGGAGAGGCCCTCCATTAGGTCGACTTCATCTATCGCCCCGGTGGCTTCCAGAAAGATGTTCGTAAGTTTGGTCGGCGGGATGCGTTTGATCCACGCATAGTTGACAAATTGCCTGGCGCGGTAGACGATCTCGATCGCACCGCCAAATTCGCCAAAATCCACTCCATTGCCTACGATACGTCCTTCCTGTCCATTCCTGCCGCGTCCTCGACAGTTCACCCCTGATCCGGCCGTCACATTGACTCCGATCCCGTGCGACGTGCCAGCGATTAATCCATTGGCGCCGTCGTTGACGATTTCCACCGGGCAGGACAATCCCAGGAAGCTGACTGCCTGAAAGTGATCCTCGCGCTCAGACGGAAAATCAAACCCTGCCACCCCGAAGCCTGCCCCCACGATCTGATCTTCTGTCACTCCCGACAGTTGGCTCGCCGCGGCAAATGACAGCTGCAGGACCTCCGCCAGTCGTCCATACCCCACCCCCTGATGATTTCCACCTCCTGATTTGCCAAACCCCACACATTGACCGGTTTCATCCACGATCAACGCATGGGTTTTTGACGAACCGACATCGATGCCGAGAAAATAGTTCATGAAGACTCCGCGTTTCAAGTTTTGTTCGGTCGTTGAGTAGTTCCGAACGAGAGTGAGAAACGACAAGTTCTACTCGACCACCATGTCATCCATTCTCTCTGCTGGTTTCGGTTTCGACACGGCTACGCCAGTCAACCCAGCGGATACAGGCGGGAAAAGCGCCCGCCTTACTCAACCAGCGTTGTATTCAGGCTTCCATTCCTCCGGCACAGACTGCAACAACCCGTATGCCTTGAATCCAGCCTCGATCATCATCTGCACGGCGCTCTGCACTTCGATTTCTGCGCGCGGCGAAGGCTGTATTCGGGGCAGATATTCCCATATTTGTGGCGGAAGGACAAACAGGATCGAAGCCGCATAGGGACTCATAATCTGCTCGGGCGCGGGTTTTTCGATCAGCCGCTGGACGCGCCACTCGGAATCCACATCCACACTGGAGCGTGAAATCAGTTCTTCTGCGGGGCATGCCTTCAAGCTCATGGTGATATCCGCCTCCCGATGTTTGTGAGCTTTGATCAATTCGAGCAAAGCATTTTCTTCGAGAGCGTAATCCGTCCCGAGGACCATCACCGGTTCGTTTCGAATCCAATCCTTTGGCACGGACATCAACGCGTCGCCGCTGCCGCGTAACTTGCTTTGGTGGGCAAAGGTCACAGCTAGGTTCCATCGGGAGCCATCGTCAACATATCCGAAAATCTTTTCCTCCAGGTGATGTGTCACGATGCAGACCCGCTCGATACCGGCCCGCTGCACTGCGGTCAATACGTAGTCCAGGGTTGGGCGCCCGCGGACGGGGAGCAGGGGCTTCGGCGTTTCATCGGTATAAGGACGCTGGCGCTTCCCGCGTCCCGCGGCGAGCAAAACGGCAGATTTGATCATGACCTCACCCCCGGCCCCGCTTCGACTACGCTATCGCTCCGCTCACTTCGTCCCGGTGTACTTACGGGAGCGCGAGAGGGGGAGAAGCCATCTCCCGTTTCGACGATAAACACCTTGGAAGGCAGCTCGGGATGAAGCGCTGAGAATCTCTTTGCAATTTCCAGGCAAGCCTCTTTCGCCAGATCCTTTTGTGCCAGCGCGATAACACACCCACCGTACCCGCCGCCGCTGAAGCGGCTGCCATAGATGCCCTCTGTGTTGCTTACCAATTCATGAAGCTCGATCAAGATCTCGCTGCCCGATTCATAATTCCTGATGGACGACTCGCAGGACTGGTTCATCAACCGTCCAAACAATTCAAGGTCTGCATCTCTCCACGCCTGCGCGCCTCTTTGAACGCGGTCCACTTCGCCGAAGAAATGCGCGGCGCGCTTACGAAGGTTTTGTGGCAAAGTCATTTTCTTATCTTCATATATCTCTCGCGACACATCCGAAAGAATCTCTGCTCCCCGCTTCAAGCGCGACGCGGCCTGACGACACTCCTCAACACGGACGTTGAACCCGCTCTTGGTGAGCTCACGCGAGACGCCCGAATACGCCACGAGCCACGCCGCACCGATTGTGGGAGAATCGAAGATCGGGGTAACGGAAGGTGTGAGCGTGTCCATGAAGAGAAGCGCATCGCGCCGGCCGTTGACGATGGTCAACGGGTCGAGGAGCCCGTTTTGCAGGCCGAGTTGTCCACGTTCGAGTTCATAGTCCAGATTCACCAGATCCTGTTTCGACAATTCGACATCATTCACATCCGCAAGCGCCTTGAGATACGCCAGTCCCACCGCCGCGGACGAGCTTAATCCTGACCCGATCAGGCTGCCGCTGACACGCGCCCGCATGCCGCGCTTTGCACCCAATACACGCGCCGCAGCCTGGGCATAACGCGCCCAGTGAGTCTTGTCGAGTTCGCCGATCGAAAATCTTGCTTCGCCAAGCTGCTCGCTGAGGATATGGATCTCGTTCGAGTCGAGCGGCTCGTAGTCAAGCGTCGTGCCGAGCTGGATCGTGCGTCCGAGAACCGCGCCGCCCTGGTGGTCCACGTGTGCGCCGACGGGGCAGATGCGGTACGGAGAAAAGATTCGCTTCATCAATCGCCAGGTAGTCTCAATGATCAGTTTCTGAGTGCATCCCGTATCGCGCGATAGCTGATCAACTTGATCTGCTCGCTCTCGAGAAACTTCTTCAATTCATCGCTCATGAACGTGTTGTAGTTTTCCACGCGGCTTTCCCAATCAGGGGCAATGGCTCGCAGCTCAGCCGTGTCAAGCGAGGGATGCAAAATGAAATGGGTAATCCCTTCCGGTAGATTGCCCAGCAGGTCTTTTGAGAT
>DASTOD010000314.1:0-5321 GCA_035762645.1 Binatia bacterium
GTGCTTGCCCCAATGTTGCGCTATAAGGCGGGCGTGAGCATCATACTGGCTGCCCGCGGTCGTCCCTGCCACAAGCGTTATGGTCTTTCCTTGATAGAAAGGTGTCTGGGCGTGAAGGCTAGAGTTCCATGCCAACAAAAAGAAAATGCCAAAGAGAATTCTCTTCATAGCACGCTCCTTTCCGCTGACTCGTGACACCATCGGATCACCCTTCGAGAGCCACAGGGTGAACGGAGGATATTTTTCAACACACTGTTAATTCTGCAAAAATGTCTTCACCCGCTGGATGACTTCCGGGGGCTGAACGAGCTCTTTTAACAATCCTTCAAGCCCATCGCCGCTGATAGGATTTGGCTCGAACCTTTTCTTCTGGGCCTCGGCGACGACGTCTGGATCATTCATCATCTTCATAAATCCCTCGCGCAGAGCTTTGATTCGGTCTGCCGGAACTCCTGGGGGACCAAACAAAACGCGACCTAGATCGTCCGGTGCGAGAAGCACTTTAGCCAGCCCCCTTGTTGCTTCGGCTGGCTTATGCTTGTCCATGAGGTCCCAGATCGTGGGAACGTCGGACAGTTGGGGATGGCGCTTTTGTCCCCCTTGAGCGAGCACGCGGACAAAGCCGGTCTTCGCCCAGGTGCGACTCGGTTCAGTGCCGAAATAGTTCTGAACGGTGCCGCCCCAGCAGTGCATTTCCCCCTTCTCGATCGCCAGGTTGACATCAGCTGCCCCTTGGTAACCCGGCACAACGGTCAACTTGAATCCAAAGGCGTCGGCGAGAAGCTTGGGCCAATAATAACTCGCGGTGCCAACCCCCGTAGCGCCGCACTTGGGCGGCTCCACCGCCTTTCGAATATCTTCGATTGTCTTGTGCCCGGTGTCTGCGCGAATATAGAAGATTCGGGCGGTGCTCTCCGGCGAGCCGACATAGGAAAACTTGTGCCAGTCATGCTGAACTTCTTTTCGCCCGGTAAGCTGCTCGATGAAAATCCCAGGACTAACGAAGCCCAAGGTGAGACCATCAGGTTTGGCGACGTTGTAGACATGATTGGCCGCGACCATCGAGCCTCCGCCGGTCATGTTTTGGACCACGAAGGTGGGGGTTCCAGGAATGTACTTGCTCCAATGATGAGCCATGAGGCGGGCCCATACATCGTAGGCAGCCCCAGGGGAGAATCCCACGACGATTCTTACGGTCTTACCTTCATAGAAAGGCGTCTGAGCTGAGAGGTTCGAAGTCCATAGCAGGCAAGCCAAGAGTGCCGAAAAAATATTTTTCATAGCACCTCCTGTATGATCTTCTCTCGGGACTGACCACTCTAAATAGAGATGTCCCCTACTGAGTAGATCGCGCACATAGGGTCGGGCTCGTCTCGATGATTCTCGATCTCACACAATTGTTAGAAACTCTCTCAAGTTGAAATCGGTGAGAGCAACATAAGCAACGCACTATCCCACGAGGTTCAACCACACTAATAGCGTACCTTCAGGGAAAGGCAGATGGAGAAGGTAGTCGAACAAGCCGTAAAAGACGGCCCAGGCCGCCAGACTCAACGGGATGCTGATCGACCACTTCTCGCCGCCGGCGAAGCGAAAATATAGGAAACTAACGACCGGCACCGCGATGACAAATCCTAAGAGCCAGATGCCCGCGAAGAACCCGAGAATCCACGCGACGATGGACGCGGCGCGGCGCCGTATAACCGCTATTTCAAGGGAGGATGTCATTTCTGGGCGATTGGCGCTGCCGGTCGCGCTGCGCAGCGTGTAGAACAATTCCTGACCGAAAGCCAACAGGGCCAAAATTAAACACGGAATGCCGAGAACCATGGGGAAGAGGGCGGCGCGCTCCTCCATGGGGCGGATCTCGAAAAAAGTCTCGCGCAACACGTAGACGAAGAGCGCCACAAAGAAAAGCGCAAAGAGCGGTCGATAAACGGGGTTATTGACCAGCGTGATCTGGGGCTCCGGTGCCGCTTCCGGAAGGACCGGTGGGGACTCCCTTCTCTCGCGCAGCACCTGGCGTATGGAATAGATGATCGCTGCGACAATGATAACGGCAATAATAAGGACTCCCGGGTGCGTGAGCCAGCCGGCTCCATAAGCTCTGGTGGAGATCCAGAAATTTCTCTCCGTGATGGTTCCCAGAACCAGGCCCACAAGCAAAGGCGGCCGCTGCCAATCGAACTGGACCATGAGCCAACCGAGCGTGCCGAAAATCAACACCATGATCATATCGCCGAAACTGTTTTTGACGGTGAAACCGCCAAGATAAATAAGCATGAGAAGGAAAGGGATAAGCAGCGCTCCTCTTATATTCGTGATTTTTGCCAGTGGGTTGAGAAAAAGAAAACAAGCTGCGACCGTGATGATGTTGGCGACGATAATGATCCAGACGAACGAGAAAGTAAGGGTCAGGTGCTTGGCCGGATTCAACATGTCGGGGCCCGGCACGATCCCTTGGATCAGGAACGCACCGAACAAAATCGCTGTGGAGACGCTGCTCGGAATGCCGAAGGCAACTGTGGTAATGAGATCTCCTCCTCGGGTCGAGTTATTCGCCGCTCCGGGCCCGAGCACTCCTTCCACAGCGCCTTTGCCGAAACGCTCCTTGTTCGGCGAACTCTGAACTGCGTAGGCATAGGCCACCCATTGCGCCGTGCCGCCCCCGACTCCTGGGAGTATGCCGACGTACGCGCCGACAGCGCTGCACTTGAGAACCAGCCACCAGTGACGAAAGGTATCTTTCACGCCTTCCATGACACCGCCCAGCTTGCCAACCTTTTCCCGGGCGATGCTCGTTCCTTTAATCGCCAAGTCGATAATCTCGGGGATGGCAAAGAGTCCGATAGTGACGGCAACGAGATCGATGCCGTCCCACAAGAAAATCGAAGGCCCCTGCCCGAGAATTCCCTCAAAAGTAAATCGCGGTATGCCTCGTATGGGGTCCAGCCCGATCGTGGAAATCATTAGCCCGAGACCCCCGGCCATCAGACCCTTGACGATGTTTCCGCCGCTCAGCGATCCGACAAACGTGATACCCAGAATAGCAAGCATAAAGAACTCAGGAGAACCGATGGAGAGGACCAGCGGTGCGGCAATGGGGATCGCCAGAGCCAAGACAAAGGCGCCAAAAATAGCGCCTACCAAGGAACTCATCAGCGCTGCACCTAAGGCTCGCCCGGCTTCTCCTTTCTTAGCCATCGGATGACCATCGACGATGGTAGAAGCCGTTGTTCCTTCTCCAGGGACGCCGAATAGGATGGAGGTAATGTCTCCAGTCGTAGCGGTCACGGCGTTTGACCCCAAGAGAAACGCGAAGGCCGTCGTGGGTTCCATCTTGTAGATAAACGGGAGCATGAGAGCCAGCGTGGCCGCGCCTCCCAGCCCAGGCAGAATGCCGACCCAAAAGCCAATAAAGATCCCCACCAGCATGAAGAGAAAGGCCTGCTGGCCCTGGTTGGTGAAAGGTAAGATATTGATCAGGGCATTATAAAAGGCGTCGATATACTCCATGACTGTTCCCGAGGCTAATTCTTCACCTTCGTTGTTAAGAAGCTAAGAAGCTCCTTAGTTCTGGGAGTGACCGAATAGATCTGGCCCACGTATTTCTCTATTTCTTCCCCTGAAACATAGGTTGTTTCCAACTTGGATTTCTCCGCTTCAGCGATAAACGCCGAATCTTTCATGGTGTCAGCAAAGGCTTTACGCAGGATCTGCAGCCGCTCCTTGGACGTGCCTGGCGGAACGGTAAAGGGGCGCTGAAATTCGTAACTCCCTACCCACGTGCGGTAAGCGGAAAGTTTGTCCTCGCCCTTGATGACTTCTGGAATGAGCGGCAGGTCCTTGACCTCAGGATCCGGCTCGCGGCGGTGGATCAAGAACGGGACCAGCTTCTCATCGCCTTTTCCGTCCAGAAGGGCTCGAGCCGTGGTCCGCGCCGACTCCCAGCCCCAGCACCCACCGTCGATTTCCTTTCTTCGCATGGCTACATAGATCGGACCGCTTCCCTCATAGCCGCTGACCACTTTAAACTTGGTGCCGATGGTCTCGTTCAATATCCGAGGTGTGTCGTCGTATGTCGAGCCAGGTCCGGTGGAACCCATCTTGAGCTCCCGGTTAGTGGCGAGAACATCTTTCAGTGTTTTCAATCCGGCGTGGGCCATGATGCTGCAATGAGGATTACCCTTGGTTGGAGCGCCGATCCAGCCGACCTTGCGTCCGTCGAAGCGCACGGCTTTGTCTCCGAGGGCCTGACGCAGCACGTGTCCGCTATTCCATATCCCCACAAATAAGCCGTCCGGCTTAGCGCTATTGTAAGTATAGTTCGCCGCAATCAAGCTCCCGGCGCCCGTCATGTTTTCAACAACGATGGTGGGATTACCGGGAATGTGCTTTCCCATATGACGCCCGATGGTCCGGGCGGAGAGATCGTAGCCACCGCCGGGCGCAAGTCCCACGACAAAGCGAATTGTCTTGCCCTTATAGAAGTCATCGGCCGATGAGTTAGCTGTGGTAAGTAAAACTAGGCCAACCACAGCCGTCGTTGGTAACCACAGTTTAGCCTTCATGATTTCCTCCTTGCTGATGTTTAATCGCGGCTACTTTCCAGCCCGACTTGCCTGAGGTTTGACCATTAAAAAACTGAGAAGCTCTTTAGCTTTCGGAGTAATCGACAGCATCTCATCCACGTACTTTTCGATCTGTTCCCCTGAAGTATAGGTTACTTCAAACTTTACTTTCTTAGCCTCAGCGACAAACTCCGGGTCGTTCAGAGTATCGGCGAAGGCTTTGCGCAGGAGCTGAATACGCTCTTTAGGCGTTCCAGGCGGCACACTATAGGGCCGCTGGAATTCGTAGGTTGCGACCCAGGTTTTATAGGCCGCAAGCTTGTCTTGATCCTTTTTTAAGACATCCGATATGAGCGGCAGGTCCTTTACTTCAGGGTCTTCCCATCGGCGGTGAATGAGATAGGGAATCAATCTGTCATCGCCCTTGGCCTCGAGCATCGGTCGAGCGGTCGTTCTCATCGACTCCCAGGTCCAGCAGCCTCCTTCAACTTCTTTTCTGCGCATCGCCACCAGGATTGTGCCCGTTCCCTCATACCCGGAGATCACCTTGAACTTGGTCCCCAGAGTCAGGTTCAGCATCTGCGGCAGGTCCTCGTAGGTCGATCCTGGTCCTGTGGCCCCCACTTTGATTTCTCGATTTGCAGCCACAATATCGTCGAGGCTCTTTAACCCCGTATAAGCCATGATGCCGCAAACCGGTGTGCCCTTTGTCGGAGAGCCGATCCAGCCTAGCTTGCGGCCGTCGAGCCT
>DASTOD010000315.1:0-6735 GCA_035762645.1 Binatia bacterium
AAGCCACTTCAGAAACTCTCGCGCAACGAGGCGGCTCCACGGCCCGACGTATGGCTCATAGGCAGCGCCGCTTCCCCATACGCTCCGACTTGAGGATTCGCTCATCTTCTCCCTTTTATTGTCCTTACAAAGCCTTAGCAAGAAAATTCTTGCAACTATAGAATGTGTCGGCCCGCCCGTTACTTAACCTTGACCGCGGGCTGCCTGAAGGAGACTAGGGGCTGCTTGTGTAATCTCATTGATCCCAATAAACCCATCTCAGTCTGCATCCTTCCCCGCTCCGGCAGCATCTAACCGGTAAAAACGTCCGATCAGTTAATGCTGGCTGGCCGTGGCCGGAAGTACACCACATCACAAACACAACAAACTAATGGGAGGTTGATCCATGAACAGACGAAATATCGTTATTGGCACCGGTTTGATCGTTTTGGGCGCGCTTTGGTACGCGTTTCGGCCGGAATTGATTTTCATCAATAAAACCGTGAGCGAGGAGTTTCCTGGCGGGGCGGTGATGGCTTCCATAGAGAAAGGCCCGATGGTTCTCACCAAAGGCGGCTTCAAGGGTCTGGCCCATGAGACCAAGGGGACGGCCACGATTTATCAGCTCGCGGATGGCAAGCGGACGGTTCGTCTGACGGAGTTCGAGACTTCCAATGGCCCGGATGTGCATGTCTATCTGACCGCCGCGGAAGTGGAAAAGGGCAGCGATGCCATCAAACAAGCCGGTTTCATCGATCTCGGATCGATGAAGGGCAACAAAGGCGATCAGAACTACGATATTCCGGCTGATGTCGATTTGAACAGGTATCGAAACGTCACGATCTGGTGCGCGCGCTTCGGCGTAAATTTCGGGCAGGCTACCCTGGCGGCGCCCGCATCCATGCCGGTGAAGGTTGCGGAAGGTTCTTTCCACGGCGTCGCTCACGAGACGAAGGGTACCGCGTCGATTTACCAATTGCCTGAAGGCAAAACGGTATTGCGTTTTACGGAGTTCGCGACTTCTAACGGTCCGGACGTGCAGGTTTACTTAGTCGCCGCGCCGGACGCGAAGGACAACGAGACCGTGACGAAGGCGGGCTTCATTCATATCGGCGCGCTCAAAGGCAATATGGGCGATCAAAACTACGAGTTGCCTGCTGACGTCGACCTTAGTAAATATCGTTCCGTAACCGTTTGGTGTCGCAGGTTCGGCGTGAATTTCGCGACCGCTCCGCTCGCGTCTGCTAAGGGCTAAGCGCAAAGCGCTGAGGAATGGACTAATACCAATGGCACGAACAACAAAAATCCTTATCCTGGGCGGTGGCTTTGGCGGTCTGTACACCGCCCTGGAATTAGAAAAAGCGCTGGGCGATGAGCCTGGTATCGAGATCACGCTGGTCAATCGCGAAAACTTCTTTCTTTTCACCCCTATGCTGCATGAGGTGGCGGCTAGCGACCTCGATATCACAACAATTGTCAACCCGATCCGTAAGCTCCTGCGCCGGACGAATTTTTTTGATGGCGAAGTGAAATCTATCGACTTGGCCAACAAAAAGGTCACGGTGTCTCACGGCATCGATACAAGCCACCCGCACCATCTGGAATATGATCATCTGGTTCTTGCCTTAGGCTCGGTGACGAATTTTTACAACATCCCCGGCCTTGAAGAGCGCGCCCTGACCATGAAGTCGCTGGCCGACGCGGTTTACCTGCGCAACCGCTTGATCGAGCATCTCGAAGAAGCCGATTTTGAATGCTGCCCAGCGCTGCGCGCGCCGCTGTTAACGTTCGTGGTCGCGGGCGGCGGATTTGCCGGAGTCGAGACCGTCGCCGCGATCAATGATTTTCTCCGCGAGGCGCTCGAGTTTTATCCGCATCTTCACGAGGAGATGTTGCGAATCATCCTGATCGAATTCGCTCCCGCCATTCTGCCCGAGCTGGGTGCCGAGCTGGGTGAGTACGCGCGGGCAAAACTGAAAGACCGCAAAGTCGAATTTCTCTTCAATACGAAAGTCATGGGTCTTTCCGACCACGAAGTAAAACTGAGCAATGGTGAGACTATTTCCACAAAGACGCTCATCTGGACTGCCGGCACAGCGTCAAATCCGCTGCTAGATCCTCTCCCCTGCCGGAAGGACCGCGGCCGGCTCGCCGTCAACGAATTCCTTGAAGTTCCGGGCTGGCCCGGACTCTGGGCACTGGGTGATTGCGCCTCCGTACCCGATAAGAAAACAGGCCGGCCCTATCCTCCAACCGCGCAGCACGCGCTCCGCCAGGGAAAGGTTCTCGGACAAAACATCGCCGCGGCCATGAAGGGCAGAGCCAAGAAGCCCTTCGTCTTTTCAACCCTCGGACAACTGGCCGCCATCGGCCGCCGTACCGGCGTAGCGAAAATCTTGGGATTTAAGTTTTCCGGTCTTATCGCCTGGTGGCTCTGGCGCACGATCTATCTGAGCAAGCTTCCGAGAATCGAGAAAAAGCTACGGGTAACCCTGGACTGGACTTTGGACCTCGTATTTTCCAAGGATCTAGTCCAGTTCATGCCACTGCGGCCGGACCGACGGGCACCCCAATCCGAGGAAGTCTATCCACCTCGAGTCACGGCACAGCCCAGCGGCATTGACACTTTCTCGCCACGACAGGAGGCAATGTGAAGGTTTTAGAGATCTTTCGGCGGCTCAATAGATGGGAATGGCTACCCGTGATCCTGGCGCGACTCTCGGTAGGTGTGCTTTTCTTCGAGTCCGGCAGAGGAAAACTTTTTTACAAGCTCAACGAGCTGGTAGAGTACTTTGGGCAGTTAGGCGTCCCCTTTCCTCATCTGCAGGCGCCCATGGTCGCTGCCATCGAGTTTGTCGGCGGAATCTGTCTGATTCTTGGATTGGCCACTCGCCTGGTATCGGCGCCCCTCGCCATCATCATGGTGGTCGCGATTTTGACGGCCCAACTCGAGAAGGCGAAAACGGTTGGCGACTTTCTTTACCTGCCTGAAGTCCTACTGGTTGTCATTTTTGCCTGGCTGATTTTCTCCGGGCCGGGAAAATTCGCCCTTGACAACTACATCGCGCGGAAATTTGGCCACGAACCAGACCTCGACAGGGAGGGCCCGCCATGTCCACAAGCTGGGCAGGATTTGCCGGTACAGTCATAGTCATCGTTGCCTACATGCCGCAAATCATTCACCTCGTGAAAGCGCAATGCTCTGCCGGTATCAGCCTCAAGGCTTATGGGCTCTGGCTCTTTTCATCGTTTCTCTTACTGGCCCATGCGTTCAATCTCAATGACGCGGTCTTCGTTGCCCTACAGAGCTATCAGGTTGGCGCCACCATGACCATTGTTGTCTTCGCCCGGAAATACAAAGATTCCACCTGCGAGCTTCACCAAGCGCAGTTAGCTTCTGCATCTTTCTGACTAAGAATCGCATCTAATGCTGCAAGGTTCATCCCGCTCGCATGCGGCCTGGGAATCACGACAGGAACAATTTTCACGGAGGTGAGCGATGCCCGCTGAAAATCATTACGATGTCATCATTATCGGCAGTGGAGCCGGGGGCGGCACGCTGGCGTACAAGCTCGCGCCGACGGGAAAAAAGATCCTTCTGCTGGAGCGAGGAAGCTACGTCAAGCGCGAAAAAGACAACTGGAATCCTCGCGCAGTCAATCTGGAAGGCAAATACCAAACAAAAGAAATCTGGCACGACAAAGACGGCCGGCAGCTTCACCCGCATACAAACTATTACGTCGGCGGCAACACGAAATTTTACGGCGCCGCCCTGTTTCGGCTGCGCCGGGAAGACTTTGGCATGATTCGCCACCACGGCGGCATGTCGCCCGCGTGGCCGATCTCCTATGAAGACATGGAGCCATACTACACCGAAGCCGAGCGCCTGTATCACGTCCACGGCAACCGCGGCGAAGATCCGACTGAAGCGTGTGCCAGTTCGCCCTATCCCCACCCTGCAATCAGCCATGAGCCGCGTATTCAGCAACTATCAGACGACTTCGCCCGCCTCGGCCTGCGGCCTTTTCACACCCCGCTCGGGGTCATGCTCAACGAGCAAGATCCCCACGCGAGCCGCTGCATCCGCTGCGAGACTTGTGACGGTTTCCCGTGCCTGGTCGGGGCAAAGTCCGATGCTCAGGTTTGTGCTGTGGAGCCGGCGCTCCAGCACTCCAATGTCACGCTACTTACCGATGCCTACGTCGAACGGCTGGAGACAACCGCCTCCGGAGGCGAGGTATCGAAAATAATCGTACAGCGCAACGGCGACCGCGAGGAGTACTCGGCGGATGTTTTCGTATCATCCTGCGGCGCGATCAATTCGGCGGCTTTACTGCTGCGTTCGGCCAACGACAAGCATCCGAGCGGGCTTGCCAACAGTTCCGGCGTCGTCGGACGCCACTACATGGGCCATGTCAATTCCGTATTGATGGCCATTTCCAAGTGTCCAAACCCCACTATTTTTCAAAAATCGCTTTCAGTGAACGACTTTTACTTCGGCACCAAAGACTGGAATTACCCCATGGGCCATATCTCTTTCGTCGGCAAACTGGACGGGGAAACCTTAAAGGGGGGCGCCCCTGCCTTTACGCCGGGCTGGACGCTCGACAAGATGGCAAAACACTCTCTCGATTTTTGGCTGACCTCAGAAGACTTACCCGACCCCAATAACCGCGTTACCGTCGATGCCAACGGCGGCATCGTGCTCAGCTATACGCCCAATAACGAAGAGGGCCACAAGCGCCTTATCGCCCAGCTGAAAGAACTCATGCAGCAGCAAACCAAGTGCCGCGTGCACGGCCACGAGTGCCACGAGGGGCTGTTCTCGCGCAACCTCTTCGTTGGCCAGCGCATCCCTCTGGCGGGCGTCGCGCACCAAGTGGGCACCGTGCGCTTCGGCAGTGATCCCCGGAGCAGCGCTCTCGATGCCAACTGCAAGAGCCACGACGTGGACAACCTGTATGTCGCCGATGGCAGCTTTTTCTGCTCCAGCGGCGCGGTGAATCCGGCGCTGACGATCATGGCGAACGCGCTGCGCGTCGGTGATCACTTGATTCAAAGGATGAAATAAGAGGGAGAGGGTAAAGGTGAGGGTTCTGATCTCAATCTTGGTGACGATATTTTTTTGGTCCTCACAGGGATGGGCCCAAATCGTCAAGTCGGTCGAGGCCGTCGGTATGACAGTCTCCGACATGGACCGATCGGTGGAGTTTTTCTCCAAGGTACTGTCGTTCGAAAAAGTTTCGGATGTGGAGGCGGCGGGCGGTGAATACGAGCGGCTTCAAGGTGTCTTCGGCGCCCGCTTGCGGGTCGTGCGCATGAAGCTCGGCGACGAATTCATCGAACTGACGGAATACCTCGCGCCGCAGGGCCGTCCGATTCCGGCGGACTCCCGCAGCAACGACCGCTGGTTTCAACATGTCGCCATCGTGGTGAGCGATATGGACAAAGCCTACGGGCACCTCCGCTCCCACAAAATCAGACATGCGTCCACCGGACCGCAGACGATTCCCGCTTCTAACAAGGCGGCTGCCGGCATTCGCGCCTTTTATTTTAAAGATCCTGATGGGCACAATTTGGAAATTATTTATTTTCCGCAAGGCAAAGGCGATCCGCGTTGGCAAAACACCAACGGCAAGCTCTTTCTCGGCATCGATCACACCGCGATCGTTGTTTCGAATACTCAGAACAGTCTCAAGTTCTATCGAGATCTGCTTGGGTTTAAGCTCGCAGGCCAAACTATGAATTACGGCACCGAGCAAGAGCATTTGAACAATGTCGCGGGGGCGCGCTTGCACATCAGCGGGCTCAGGACGCAGAGTGGACCCGGAGTAGAGTTTCTCGATTACCTGACGCCGAAGAACGGACGGCCGGCGCCGGCCGATACGCGTGCTAACGATCTCTGGCACTGGCAAACCACGCTTTCGACAGCGAGCGGGGCTACGGCCGCGGAGAAAATCCGCGCCGCGCGTGGCAGGATTGTCTCCCCGGGAGTCGCGGAAATTCCCGGGAAGAAATTGGGATTTGCCAAAGGTTTTTTGGCCCGGGATCCGGACGGACATGGATTGCAGATAATCGAAAAGTAAGATGACCCTCACCCTTCCCTCTCCCTTCAAGGGCAAGGGAAAAAAAGGCGAGGAATCGTCAAAACTGGTGAGTGACAGCAATACCAAAATCGGATCGGGAGATCCTTCACGATGAGCGATCTGGAAAAGTTTAGACGAGACGAGTGGCTCGAAGCGGATGGTCTGGGTGGTTTCGCCTCCGGGACCGTTTCAGGGATCAGAACCCGCCGCTATCACGCGTTGCTCCTGGCGGCGACGAATCCGCCGGCGGGCCGCGTCGTTCTCGTGAACGGTTTTGACGCTTCGGTGGAAACGACTGCCGGAATTTATGCTTTATCTTCTCAACTCTACTCTCCGGATGTTGTTCACCCGGACGGAGAAAAGCGCATTTCGAAATTCACATGCGATCCGTGGCCGCAGTGGATCTATTCCTTGGAAGACGGCACGAAAATCCAACAGGAAATTTTTTCTGTGAAAGGGTCCCCTCTCGTCGCCCTTTCTTGGCGGCTTCTCACCACGGGAGCCAAGGCCATCCTATCGGTCAGACCTTTTCTCTCCGGTCGCGATTATCATTCGATGCATCACGAGAACTCGGCGTTCCAGTTTCAGCCGCAGATGAATAATCGGCGAATGGTCTGGCATCCTTATTCCGGGATTCCAGGAATCATCGCTCTGCACAACGGGGAATACC
>DASTOD010000316.1:0-5203 GCA_035762645.1 Binatia bacterium
ATTGAAAGGTTAGGAGCGGCCTGAGCGAGGAGTTAAACGGGGGTTTTCCAAACCGGGGAAGTAGCCAGTTTCTTTGGGGTTAAAGTAGGATCATTTTGGTTGGTTCAAGCTTGCGGGTGCGCGGATCGATCGCGTAACCGAGTATTTCAAGGGCGGTGACTCCTAGCAAAGGCGTGTCGGTGGGTTTACCAAATATCGTCGGCACTGTCCGCGCCTTCCCGTCGATGCGGATAAAAACGTCGCCCAGCGGGCGTCGGATCTCGCTACCGTCGGCAAGGTGAAAAGTTTCCTCCGCATATGGGGTGATCCCGAGTTGGTCGAGAGTGGTTTTTGGAATTACGCTGAAAATGGCGCCATAAGGTCAAGCTTCTGCCAATGAGTTTGGTCGCGTGGATTGCTGACCTCTACCGTTACTTCTGTAATTCCCATGCGCCAGACTCTACCACTACAGGCGCTCAGCGGCAACGAGCAGCGGGATAAACCGGATGGAGCCTTCGACTGCTCCCACTGCAAACTCCGCGTAATTCAGGAAGGGAACGCGAAGGGAGAGACAAACTCAGGCTGGAACAGATGATTGTGTGGAAAAACCCGTTCAAACGGGGAGTGCGACAAAGAAAGGCCCAAAGCCCGCTGATCTGCTGTTGGAGCGGCCCACAAAGTTCGAGCTTGTGATCAATCTTAAAACCGCCAAGCAGATCGCACTTACGATCCCGCCGAATGTGCTGGCGCGAGCGGATCGGGTAATCATGTGAAAACAGGCAATAGACACGAGGCAACGGGAGCTTTTCGTATTTGGGAAATTCCTTTACTTCGTCGGCGCCCAGCATGTAGATCGCTGCCGGCCGGGTCTTTTCATAGGCTCCACGTTGGGATGCGCAGGAGTTTCGCCAGCCTGCGCGCAGGCTCGTTGCCCCTCTTCGCTGATGGCCCACCGCACCCAGAGCAGCGCTGTAATATAAACCTAGCCCATGTCCACTTTGACGCCGTTTTTCGCGCACTCCTCCTCGTACATCCTTCTCATCGACGTGTCTTCTTCCTCGAATTCGATCTGCTCGATGCCCTTTTCTTCGCGCTGAACCGCTGTATTGGCATGAAGCGCGACGAATTTACAGGGTTCTTTTCCCGTGTTGTAGTGCTGGTGCCAGGTGCCCGCGGGGGGAGAAATCACGGTCCCTTCATGCCAGTCATATCGCTGCGGTTTTTCGCCCTCGTTCCACATCAACGTATAGCCGGTCGAGTCGAGCAAAAAAACATGGGCGCCGGGACCGTGGCGGTGGGCTTTTTTATACCGACCTACGGGAAACTGCGAGACGTGGGCGAGCATGGCGCTCCCGGACATGTGAATGTACATGTTGCGCGTTCCCTTGCCGCGCTTCTCGCGCGGCACCAGATTGATCTTCCGGATGTCGGGAATGAAGTTCGAGTGAAGGATGCCGCCGTAGTACTCGGTAAAGTATTTTCCCTCTTTCGAGAAAAATTCCGGGTCGCCGGGGTCGAACCTGTCTTTGAACCTGTAGTCGGTATTGTAAATAAACTCAGGATCCCGATAGAGCTCGAAGGCAACCGGCTGGCTCGTAAGCGCGAAATACCGGCAAGGCTCGGAGCCGCTGGCATTGAAGTGCTGGTGCCATGCGTTGAGCGGAATGGCGAAGGTGCTTCCACGCTCCCATTCGAAGGTGCGCTTCGGCGTTCCATCGTACCAAATGCTCGTCGCGCCGCGGCCCGAGGCGACGGTGACAATTTCCTCGTAGAGTTGGCGCTGGGGTATCGTCTGTTTGCCCGGATCGATCTCACATATATAGGCGTCCGCCACCATCTGATCGGAAAAAGTACAAATCGCCCCTTTGCAATCTTTTCGCTTCCAGTAGCCGAGCTTTTCCGTGCGCACATCCTGCACGAATTCTCCGCCGACGATCGGCACGCCCTCCGACTCGATCCATTTTTTGTAAGGACTGTACTTGTCCATCATGAACTGGACATAGGGATGAACTTCGAATTCCTTTACTGGCCCTGCCATGTGACCTCCCTTTGAGTTACAACTGACGGCAAATTATCGCGGGCGAAAAAACCTGTCAACTATCTTGACAAGAAAGTTTCGCTGCGATAGGTGAAACAAAAGTTTCATGCCCCCACTTCGACAGATTTTAACTAAGGTCAATTCGCTCAACGGAGCGCAAAAAAGGCTTGGCCATTACTTGCAAACGGACACCTCCGCTCTTCTGCTCTCAAACGTAAGCGATCTCGCCCGAGCCGTTGGGGTTAGTAAGGCGACCGTGGTGCGCTTCGCCAAGAGCTTGGGCTACAAAGGTTTCCCGGAGTTCAGGCGAGAGATTCAGCAGGAAATGCGCCGCAAGCTGCGCGCCGCCGACCGAATGGAGGAGACCTTCGCCGAGTTGGACAACGACGAAAACATATTTGCCAAGCTGATCAAGCGCGACATCCAACTTCTCGAGGAAACACTTCAAGCGGCTTCGTTTCCGGATTTTCACAAAGCGGTGGAGATTATCTTGCGCGCGCGGAAAGTCTTCCTCATAGGTCTCAATGCTTCTATGGCGCTTGCTTATCTTCTCCATTTCCGCCTCGTGCGCGTCAAAAAGGAAGCCCACTGGATCTTTCTTACCGGCGGGACGTCGCTCCTGGAGCAGCTCGCCTTTATGGAAGCGGGCGACATGTTGATCGCTATCGACTTCCTGCAAGTACCGAGGGAGGTGCAGACCGCGCTACAACACGCCAAGAAAGTCGGAGCGCCGGTCTTAGGTATTACAGACTTTCCCACTTCGCCCATTGCCCGGGCCGCGGACGTTTGCCTCTACGCAAAACGCGGACTACACACCACAGTCAATTCGTTGACACCGGCTTTTTCGCTGGTCAATGCCTTGGCGATCGCCGTCAGCTGGGCGAAGAAGGGCGACTCGATCAAGGCGTTAACTGACCTTGATAGATTGCTGGAGGGAGAGGGGCCATAATCGGAGTTCATTTTTAGAAAAGGAGTTTTCCCCTATGGCAACAAAGTTGAAATTTGGATTACTGCTACCCCACTTTTGTGAGTATGGTTCGACCGAACTCTGTGTCGAAGGATCAAAAAAGGCCGAGGCCTATGGTTTTGACTCCGTGTGGGTCAGAGACCATCTGGTTTTTGAACCCCACGGCATGGAGGGCGAGGACAATACCCACATCGAGGGGTTGCTGATCCTGGCGGCGGTGTCGTCGGTGTGCAAAAAACTAACGCTCGGCACCGGCACGGTGATCGCCCATCGACACCCGATTCATTTGGCACAATCGATGGCCGGGCTCAGCACGATGTGCGACAACCTGATCATGGGTCTCGGACTCGGTACCTTTCCCCATGAATTCGAAGCGGCGGGTTATAAAAAGGTGACTTTGCAAGATCGCGCCAACATGGCAAAAATAAACGCCCAGCTCTGCCGCCGATTCTGGGCCGGTGAAAAGATCACCTACAAAGACGACTATTACGATTTCAAAGACGTTGAGCTCAAACCGACGCCGAGCAAAAAGATTCCTATTTGGTACGGCGGCGGCACGCCAGCCTCCTGCCGCCGCGCGGCGGACTACTGCGACGGTTGGATGCCGGGACGTATTCCCACGGCTACTTTTAACAAAATGGTCAAGTACCTCGAAGAGCAATGCAATCTGGCGGGACGACCCATGGTCACCACAGGTGCGATCCCGATCACCAGCATCGATAAGAATAGAGACGTCGCGCTCAGCAAGGTTAACGTCAAAGGTCTGATCAACGAAGGCAATACCCCTGCCAAGAAAACTTGGGTGAGACCGAAATCTGGCACCTTCTCCACGGTCGAGGACATCGAAGGGCTTCTCATGGCAGGGACGCCGGCGGATATCGCGCGCGATACCAAGCGATACGAAGAAGCCGGTCTCAACCATATCGTTTTCGACCTGCGCTTCCGCTACGCCGATTGGTACCAGCAGGTCGATTTATTGGGCCAAGAAGTTTTGCCGGCGGTGCGCGCCTAGCGCGCTGCGCGCGTCTGGAGTTGCGAGTCTCGGGTCTCGAGTTTCCCCCTCTGTATCTCCCCCCGGCCGCCGGGGGGAGAAGAAGAGAGGGGCTCGCGTCACGGGAAGAGAACAAAAAAGGGAGATCAACGATACTCGAGACCCGAGACACGAGACTGGAGTTTAAGATGCGTACTGAGAAAGTGACTTTCTACAGCGAGGGCGACAAGCTTGCCGGAGTTCTGTATCTGCCGGATTCGGAACAAGGCAAGCCCTATGCGGGGATTGTCCAGGGACCGGGATTTCTGGGGCTGAAAGACGCCAAGCATTACATCATGATGTTTGAGAGGCTCTGTGGTGCGGGATATGCCTGTCTTTGCTTCGATTATCGCGGCTGGGGAGATAGCGAAGGCAAAAATCGCGGCTGGGTGATCCCAAACTGGCAGGCCGAAGACATCCGCAATGCGATCACTTACATGCAGACCCGCTCCGAGATCGACCCCAACCGGATTGCAACTTACGGCTCAGGCGGAACCGGCGGCGGCAACGCAGTTTACGTGGCCGCCATCGACGAGCGGGTTAAATGTGTCGTTTCTTATCTCGGGGTCAGCGACGGGCGCGACTGGCTCCACTCCATGAGACGGGAATATGAGTGGATCGATTATTTAAAACGTCTCGAAGAAGACCGCAAAAAACGCGTTCTCACCGGCACCGGCGAGATCGTGAGCGCGCGCGAAGAGATCATGGTCGCCACTCCGGAGCGCAAGGCTACGACAATCAAGAAAGAAGTCGAGTCGAAGATTCCCGACGCCATGCCGCTTCAGTGCGCCGAAGCGATTCTGGAATACAGCCCCGAAGCCGTCGTACACAAGATCTCGCCGCGGGGCGTCCTTTTCATCGCCGTGGAAAACGACGCCGTCACGCCGGAAGAACAGTCGATTCGACTCTACGAGAAAGCCGGCGAGCCGAAAAAGCTGGTGCTATACAGGCAGACCACGCACTACGGCATCTACAACGATTATTTCGACGATGTCGCCGGCAATGTAATCGATTGGTACAACCGCCATCTGAAATATCACAAAGTCCAAATCACCGAAAAGAACTAGGAGCCTTCATGAAAAAGATTTCCTTTGGCGTGCGAGTGCCGAATTCCGGTCCGCTCTCCAGCATTGAAAACATCGTCAACGCCACCCAATCGGCCGAAGAAATGGGATTCGATGCGATCTGG
>DASTOD010000317.1:0-4257 GCA_035762645.1 Binatia bacterium
CCGGACCTATGTCGAAGGGGCGATCCCTCAGCGTCCCTATCCAAGAGCGGAGAATGTCGCGCTTGGAGTCGAGGAATTCGGCTCGAAGCCGGGAATTAAGGGGAAGCGCGCCGCGGACCTTATGGACGCAAGCTTGCTGAAAGAGCTCGAGCACGAACGGCTATTCGATCGCCTGTATCGAAAGCCCAGAGAACATGGCGAATAGGTTGACACACGGTTCAAGGTTCCAGGTTACCTCGCTGCCCGTGCGCTTACCGCGCGGTGAAGGGGGGCGAGTCATCCATCGGAGCTGGTGGAAATCTGTCGTTTTGAGTGTGAAGCATTGGGCTTGGCCGAGCATCCGCGTAAGCAGTTAGCACGCTGAGCTGATTCGGTATTGAGGTACAGCGGCAGAGGTGTTAAAAGATTCTTCCGTGGTCGCATAGCTCAGCTGGTTAGAGCGCTCGCCTCACATGCGAGAGGTCGCAGGTTCAAGTCCTGCTGCGACCACCATTCACTCCATGTACTCCCATCTATAATAATATTCGCGTTGCTCACATACAGCTTCTTGTCGTTTACCCCATCCGAGCATCAAAGGTAAATCCTGAGCCGCTATGCAATATGCAGTTTTTGTGACACCGAGCCATCGCTACGATTTCTTGCCACCACCCTTCACGAGATAGTAGCCGCCGACAGCCACGAGCAGGACCGCGAACACCAGGGCGGCAGTTTGTCCCGCCGCATATGCACCGGAACTCTCCGGCCCGCCCCGAAAAAAGGCTGAACCCAACATCGCGCTGCCCCAAACTACGCCAATCCCGCCGAAGATCCGATTGCGCATGACCTCCCCCTCCGTTGGCGCCAGCGGCGGGTTAGACCGGTCAAAAACGTCTTGATCTTGCCTGATCGCCGCGAACGATTAAGTCCTCTGCTCACTTGGTTCCTGTGAGGAGATTTAGAGCAGCGCCTAAACGGCGTCTGCCAGCCGGTGTAGTAGGGCTTCGGTTTCCTCGAACCCGAGGCAGGCGTCGGTGATGCTCTGACCGTACCTTACGGGGGTATTCTGACGCCCCGCGACAAGGTGGCTCTCGATCATCAGCGCTCGAACGGGCGAAACTCCCAGGTTCTCCATGACCGCGTCCGCCACCTCGATCTGCCGAGCCGCCTCCTTCTCGCTGTTGCCGTGGCTGCAGTCCACCATGAGGACCTCGGGAAGCTCGGCCGCGTGAAGCAGTCGAACCGCGGTTTCGATGGCGGCGGCATCGAAGTTGGGCCCGGTCTCAGTACCACCGCGGAGCACGAGATGAGCGTAGGGATTGCCGGTGGTTTCCAGGATGGCAGGTGCGCCTTCCTTGGTGAGAGACGGGAACAAGTGTCGGCTGCGCGCGGCCTGTATCGCGTCCACGGCCACCTGGACGTTACCGTCTGTGCGGTTTTTGATCCCGACCGGCATCGACAAACCCGACGCCAGCTCTCGGTGTATTTGGCTCTCCACGGTGCGGGCTCCGATCGCGCCCCAGCTGATCAGGTCGGCATAGAACTGGCCAAAGGTCGTATCGAGAAACTCGGTCCCGGCGGGGACCCCCAGCTCCAGAATATCGGCGAGCAACTGCCGCGCCAGGCGTAAGCCCTTGTTGATGTGGTAGGATTCATCTAGATCTGGATCGTTGATGAGTCCCTTCCAGCCCACGACCGTTCGCGGCTTTTCGAAGTAGACGCGCATGACAACGAGAAGCGCACCCGATAGCGCGTCCGCGATTGGCTTGAGTTTGGTTGCGTACTCGAGCGCCGCCTTGGTGTCGTGTACGGAGCAAGGCCCGACCACCACGAGAAGCCGCGCATCCTTGCCGTCGAGAATCGCCTCGATCGCTCGGCGCGCCTCGTGTACTCTTGTTGATGCGAGATCGGTGAGGGGGATCTCCTCGGCGAGTATCGCTGGCGAGAGCAGTGGCCGGGTTTTGACGATACGTAGATCGTCAGTCTTCATCGCCGCGTTCTCAGCCAGAAAGAATCCAGGCATTTTCGAAACAGCCGCACGTCACCGCCCCTTCGCAAACCAAGGCTGCCGGAGGAATAAATTGGACAGGTACCCCGCATTCTCGGTAGAGAGTAACCGAGTAGGGGAAATTCTGTCAACCGATTGCCACGACCAGTAGGGTCTTTGCACATGAACCGATCGCGCCGGTCGTCGCGTAGGGTTCATCGCTGGTGCGTAAAGTCGCAGTCATTGCTGTGACTTTCTTCCAGCTGTTATTGTGACTATAGGATTATAATCAGTTAGGAGGGCCGCATGATCGATCTCTACTATTGGACCACGCCGAACGGGCACAAGATCACAATATATTTGGAGGAGACGGGCCTCCCTTATGCCATCAAGCCGGTCAATATCGGTAAGGGCGATCAGTTTAAGCCCGAGTTTCTAGCGATTTCCCCCAACAACCGCATTCCGGCGATCGTCGACAACGATCCGGCCGGCGGCGGCAAGCCGATCAGCGTCTTCGAGTCCGGCGCGATTCTGCAGTATCTTGCCGAGAAGACCGGCAAGTTTCTGCCCGCCGATTTGCGCGGCCGCACGGAAGTCATGCAGTGGCTCTTCTGGCAAATGGGCGGTCTCGGGCCGATGCTAGGGCAAAATCATCACTTCAGAAACTACGCCGACGAGAAGCTGACGTATGCCATTGAACGCTACGTCAAGGAAACCGAGCGCCTCTACGGAGTGCTCGACGAGCGCCTGGCCGATCGCGAGTTCGTCGCCGGCCCATATTCGATTGCCGACATGGCCTGCTACCCTTGGATTGTCCTTCATGAGCGGCAAGGCCAGAACCTCGATGACTTTCCAAATCTTAAACGCTGGTTCGAGACAATTTATCGGCGCGAAGCGGTTCAGCGTGCCTATGCGTTGGCAAAGACGATTAATCCAGACCCCTCCGGCATGACGGAGGAAGCAAAGAAGATTCTCTTCGGGCAAGGCCGGCGCACCCACGCCTGAGATTTCGTCCGCAACCGACCCTGACAACTCCGCTGCGCTTTGCAGCGATGCTGGCGGCGCATCGGGAGAGTTAGACAGGCTTTCGCAACACCAGCAGGTGTCGATGCCTCAGAACTTATCGTTCCCGATTTCGCGGTAGGCGCGGTTGATGTTTCTCCCGATCACGTACGACCGTTCCAATCGCTCCCAGTGCGAAAGATCGAGAAAACGCCGAACTTCGAGTTCGCGCAGGCCTTTGAGAAAACCTTTCTTAACTCCAGAGTAGAACGTGGAGATTGAATGATGTAGGGCCTTTACGTCACTCTTATTCATGAGCGGGCCATGTCCCGGCACGAAGACATTGACATCAATCCTTTGAAGTTCTTCGAGAGTGCTGATCCAGTTCTTTATATTTGCGTCCCGCATATTAGGGACCACGCCGTTGACCAGAATATCGCCCGCAACGAGTAGCCTATCGTCGGGAAGATAAACAAGTATATCGCCTACGGTGTGCGACCCTTGCGGAACCCAGAATATGAAATTGACGCCATTTAGAATGACGGAGGTCTTGGTTCCCTCTTTGTATGTGATGTCTGCGGCAATCGGCCGAGTACCCGGGAACCGGCGTCTCACGTCCCGCTCCATTCTCCGCACCGATTCTTCACCTGTTTTAAGAACCATGTCGCGGCACTTTTCGGAGCTGATAAACTTGGCGCCAGCGAAGGCCACGTTCCCAAGAGAATGGTCGCCATGGTGGTGGGTGTTGACGACGTGCGTCACTGGCTTCGGAGTGAGGCGCCGCACAGCCGCGGCAATATGTTGGCCGACTTCGTCCGTACCGCCCGACTCGATCAGAACTACTCCGGTGTCACCGATGATGACAGTGGAGTTAATCATGTAGCCTTGATTGTGCCTATTTGCATGGTCAACCGGTCCGAGGAGAGCGAACACCCTGTTGTTGACCTTTATCGTGCGGGGCTCCGGCAGCATCTCCGCAAACGCATCCGTCGCCAAAGCGAGGAAGAGCAGCAGGGCGAATTTTTTGAGCATACTCATCATCGTCAAAAACTTTGGATACTCAGATCTAGAGATAAACTTCATTACAGTGTTCCCAACCAATGAGTATAATGACCGGTAAATTACGAGTGGTCTGGCCGCAATTTCCGTTTCTCTTTTTTATCACGCGCGCGGAAACGAACAAAGCGTGATTGATCTCGATCATAACAGGTATTCGTCGAGTAGGAAGATCCGACTCACCGCGAGAAGGTGACGCCGACTCAACTTCCAACGCATTCCAATAAAAGGAATGC
>DASTOD010000318.1:0-4227 GCA_035762645.1 Binatia bacterium
GGACGCGACGCCGGTCGCATCGCCGACGAAGTTATCTCACATCTTTCGGGAATTGTGGGCGCTAACGTCACGGTGACGCTGGAAATCGAAGCAGAGATTCCCAACGGCGCACCGGACAACGTGGTGCGGACAGTGACGGAGAATGGCCGGACGCTGAAGTTTAGTAGTCAGGGATTTGAAAAGGAATAAGGCCTTATGGATGCGCCCAGGTCTGGCCCCGGGGTCGGACCAAGGCAACTTCTTGATTTGACAACATAAGATGGCATAAAAGGCATTGTTTAAGTGCTTAGAAGGCCGGTTTTTAAGCCGAAAAACGTCCTCTAAGGGAAAAACGATGCCCCGAGCAAACCGTCATTTTCTGGCTGGTTATGTTTGGCATATCACTCACCGCTGTCACCAAAAGAAATTCCTACTAAAGTTTTCGCGCGATCGTCGCCGGTATTTGCATTGGGTTTTCGAAGCAAAGAAGCGCTTCGGCCTCTCCGTACTGAACTATATGGTGACGTCCAATCACATTCACCTCTTGGTGAAAGATAGTGGCCGGGATGTCATAGCCCAAAGCATGCAGTTAATTGCGGGTCGGAGCGCGCAGGAATACAACCGCCGTAAAGGTAGACAGGGGGCGTTCTGGGAAGACCGTTATCACGCTACGGCTATCCAAGCCGATGAGCACCTGCATCGCTGTCTCGTATACATTGACTTGAACATGGTTCGCGCAGGCGTGGTAAATCATCCAGCAGAGTGGAAGCACAGCGGCTACCGTGAGATTCAGCAGCCTCCCAGGCGGTACGGGATAATCGACTTTCGAGAGTTAACCGCGTTGCGCGGTTTTGCCGATTTGGGAGATTTTCAAAGAGCACACCGCCAATGGGTTGAGCAAGCGCTAGACCTCGGGCGGACGCTGCGAGAGGATCGCTGGTCGGAAGCGATCGCCGTCGGAAGTTTGGGTTTTCTTGAGAGCGTCAAAAGCGAGCTCGGCACCAAAGCGATGCATCGTGGAGTCGAACAGGGTGGCGAAATGTATGCGTTACGGGAACAAGGTGAGGCTTACGCCGGCGGTTTAGGCAGCGAAAGTGAGGCGCTAAGGCTAGAAAACACCGTCTCCTGGGACGAAAATGTCGAAACTGCGGAGACATAGTGTGGTCCGACCCAGCACTACGACCCTCCGCCGCGTCCCTTTTTGATGCGCCGTTCAGCGGCATTCAACATCGCCATAAACCGCGGCGTGTGGGCAAGAATCAGCTTTTCAAGCTCCTCTTCTTTCCCCACTTCTACCAGCACCGCTTCCTCTCTTGATCACCTTTACTTGTTTAAATTGTTAGTTTTGAGTCAGACCCGGCTCTCGGAAATCGCTGCGTATTGACGACATGTCAGATATGACATACAGTACCGCAGTGACTACGGGGGATAAATCGCTCGTCTGGTTGGAAGGAGAAATAAAGACTCCGCCGTTCTCGGCAGGAGCAAGATTGGAAGCGGGACTCTTACTTCGACGATTGCAACGAGGTGAGATGCTGGGAATGCCCCACTCGAGACCCATGCCTTCGATTGGTTCCCATTGCCATGAATTGCGAATCAACGACGCGAAAGTTACCTGGCGGATCATCTATCGAATTGACTCGGATGCCATCGTGATCTTGGAAGTCTTCAGCAAAAAGAGCAGAACAACGCCTCGATCAGTTATCGCCGCATGCAAGAAGAGAATCAGGGAGTATGACCATGCGTAAAGAAAAGAAAAAACGTCTGGAAGCAAGGGGATGGAAGATCGGCGCTGCCAAGGATTTCCTAGGGCTCTCCGAAGAGGAGTCCGCGTACATCGAACTAAAAATTCGGCTCGCCGCAGGTTTGCGAGAACGGCGGCAAGTGAAAGGCCTGTCGCAAGTGGATCTTGCCGCGAAACTTCAGTCGAGCCAATCGCGCGTCGCCAAGATGGAAGCAGGCGATCCTTCGGTTTCCCTGGACCTGCTGATCCGCTCGCTTATCACCCTAGGCACATCGGATCGCGAACTGTCTAAGATTATCACGACTCCGCGCGCCGCGTGACCGTTCTGAAACTTGGGCAACCATGACGTAGCAACTGCGCTGCGTCTGACTGCGAAGCGCGTATGATGCACAGGGGATAAAGCGGACAGGCTGCGATTTTAAGGGGTCGGGAGTTTTTCTGATTCCCAAGTTGCTGCTTGAGGGTGAAGGGCCAAAGTAGAGCTGAATCGTCTATAGGCGGTCCCTACCCTGAGTCGCCCAAGGACGCCACTGGTGCCTAAATAGAAATGGGCTTTGACTGACGCCGCGCAAGCTGGGAGCGTTTCCACGATTGCCAAGCCGGCAACGGCGCTTCTGAGTTTCTTCAGCAGGATCTTAAGGGCTAAATTGAAAATTTCCAATCATGTTAAAAACCCGCATTTATTTCTCCGGGATGTACAAAGCGTGCCCGCCTTTGCCTTGGCTCACCCGACGGAGGACTTGATCGTTGCTCATTGACCGCCTTCCAGAAATGCCGTGTTTGATTCCGCGTCCTTTTTTGATGCGCTGTTCAGCGCTGGGACGAGGCCGCCCTCGGACTTACTTTTCGCGTTCGCGCTGCGCCGCGGCGAAGGAGAAGGCCGAAAAACCTTCGTGAACGAGCTGGATTATTTCGTCTTTTGCCGGGTCCATGTTGAGGCCCACCGGGTCTCTACCGTCTTGCACGGCTTCAATTTGATCGCGCAGAATTTTGCGAAACATGATGATGCCCCGGTCGGATTCACCCAAATGCTCATCGGCGCGATTGGCGACGGGGCCTTGAGTCTCCCAGGCCATGTGATCCTGGCTGGTGAAGTTATCCAGATGAAACTCGCCGTCGGCGTTTTTGGTGCCGACATATTCGATCGGTGGATCCTCGGGTTGTTCGGGCACGCTGCCGTCTTTGGTCGGACTGAAGCGAAACTGATAGATCTGGGTATTAGAATCGTCGATCGGTGTGCGAAAATGGAGCGCATAACCGACGCGCACCGGCACGAACAGAATGTTAGGAAAAATCAGCGGGTGGGGCGCCTCAACCGGAACGTCCTCGCCGGCGAAGACACGCTGTTTCTGTATACCGGCCCAAGTCGGCTCAATCACCAACTCAAAATCGATCTTACTGAGTCTCTGATAATGAAAAGGGACGAAATCTTTCGCGCCTCTTAGCTTCAGTGTGTGGGAATGGAGATAGTACGTATGTGTCGGATCGACGGAGTTTTCCATCGCCTGAAGCCAATTGCATCGGAGCACCTCACAGACGTCGATCTTTTTCATGCCATCCTGTCGGACTAAGATATCCCATTTGGGTAGATTCGGTTTTTTCTCGGGCGGTCCCATGTAGGCGAATAGCAATCCGCTAAGCTTCAGGACGGGGTAGGCGGGATGCTGGATTTTATCTTTGTATCCAGCCTCGGGATTTTCAAAAGGCTGCTCGACGCATCTGCCGCGGGCGTTGTACTTCCAGCCGTGATAAGGACAGCGAATGCCATCTTCCTCGACGAAGCCGTAATAAAGCGACGCGCCACGATGCGAGCAGCGCTCGCGGACCAGTCCATAAACACCGCTTCGATCGCGATAGAGAACTAAATCTTCACCAAGGAGTCTGACGCGCTTTTTGGGTTTTGCTTCGCTGAGCTCCGCTGCCGCGCCGACCACATGCCAATACCGCCTGAGTAGTTCACCGGCCGGCGTTCCAGGACCGACACGTGTGAGCAATTCGTTTTCTTCTTCGGTGAGCATGACGTTCGCTCCTTGACGATTAGATAGACAAATTCACCAGTGAGATTATTTGAAACGCTCGTAGGGTGTCAATGTTGAAAGGCCACGCAGAGGTGCAGAGCGCAAAGTGCAAATCGGGATTCACCGCGGAGGCACTGAGTACGCAGAGATTTTTTGTCTTACGGACTCAGTCCGACGAAGCCGTAAGACTTAAAAAGCAGACGTCCGCATTTACCTGTCCCAACCCAGCATCACGACCATAGTTGTTTGGTCGCGATCGCGGCGCCTTCTGCCATTGCCTTAAACTTTGCCCACACCACGGTAGGATGAATCTCGGGGGTGAACGTCGCTTGAGAGGAAAAGCCGCAATCGCTGCCACCGATCACGTTCTCACGTCCAACGAGCCGGGCATATCGGATGATTCGCTCGGCTACTAACTCGGGATGCTCGACGATGTTACTGCAGTGGGTAATGACGCCCGGAATGAGGATCTTTCCGTCGGGAAGC
>DASTOD010000319.1:0-24612 GCA_035762645.1 Binatia bacterium
CGATCGCCGGAGATGCTCAAGAGCTGGCGCGGCGTCAAATCGCAGAGAAGGACGCGAGACGATGGTAGCTCGTCCAACCCGCTTACGCATCTGTCGACGACGATCTCACCGCCGAGCGACCGGAGGTAGGAAGCCAAGGCATCGGCCAGTCGCTGCGATCCGCCGCGCGCGATCGGCCAACCCAGGGCGTGAGCGGTGATCCCCAGGACCAAGCCAAAGGCTGCCGAGGCCGGCTGTTCGAGCGGCAGCATGGAGTGACCGGCGAGGCCGGCAAACAACGCGCGCGCGCGTTCTCCATGAAAAATTTTTTCAGCTAAGCGGCGCGCCGAGCGAATTGCCCGAGTGCCAAATCGCGCAAACTGTAGCGGGTGGCGAGGTCGACCAAGCGGCGCCAGCACGTCCGTATCCAAGCCGTCCCAAGCCTTCACCAAGGGCGTCATCAGCCGCCGATAGACGTCTGCGTCGGCCCCCAAATTTTTCGCGGTTTCATCAACAGAGCGTTCGAGCAGGACCGCCGTCCCGTCATCCAGGGGGTGCGCGAGCGGCGCGGTCGGATGGATCCATTCAAGTCCGTGATGCGCGAGGGGAAGAGAACGAAAAAACGGTGAGCCGATTGCGAGGGGATAGACCGACGAGCAAATGTCGTGTGAAAAACCCGGTAAAGTCAATTCCGCGGAGCGAACCCCGCCGCCGATAGTCGCCTGCGATTCAAACACCAGCACTGAACGGCCATGTTGCGCCATTTTAATGGCAGCGGCGAGGCCATTGGGGCCGGAGCCGATGACGATCGCGTCGTAGCTGGGAGACTCAGCCATCTCTGGCTATTTACCAGTGAATCGCCCAGGGTGAAAGCGGTGGCGCCGCAGAAATAGTTTGTGGCCACGGAGTTGCGACAAAGTCTCGTTTGCGGGAGACGATGGGCGGGGACGGTACAATTTATTTCCGCGTGTCCAAGTAGGAAAAATCAAAAACCTGGTTCACGCTAATCTCACGTGTCACACCTTCGGTCTGTCGGGTCTCGCGGATGGTTTCGAGAGCCAGCGCGGGTTCGATCTTGCCGTCAGGCGTTTCCGCGTTGCGATGATAATCGAAAATTTTTGCCACTAGGTCTTCATCGGGCAACTGCAAAAACCGCTTCAGTATCGCGACCGCTGCCGGTTTGTTCTCGCGCGCAAAGGATCGAGCGCGCGCCAGCGCCCGTGTCATGCGCCTCACCTGTTCCGGCGAGCGGTCCAGAGTCTCGCCCATGGTCGCGATACCCGTGCTGGGTAGCCGGATGTAATTACCGGCGAAGCCAAGGTTCTTCAGGCCGCCGCGATACGCGAGAAAGTTGTGCGGTGGGTTTAACAGACCGGCGGCGATGCGTTTTGCTTGCAGGGCCTGCAACATCGCGCCTTGGCCGCCGACGGTCAGTAACGTGGCCTGCGCGGGGTCGACGCCCGACTGGGCGAGCATCCGACGGATCGTGACGTCGTGCAGCCCGCCGCGAGATGAAATCCCGATCAAACGGCCCTTGAGGTCGGCGATGGAGCCGATCTCGGGCAGCGCGACCAGGTCGAGCAACGGCCGATCGACAAAGCACATGACAATGCGCGTATTGATCCCGCGTACGGAGGCGACGAGGGCGGATCCGAGCGTCGACGCGTACTGAATATCGCCGCTGACCATGACTCTGATGTTTAGCGCCGCCGGCATCAGAATGAGGTCGACGTTGAGGCCTTCGCGTTGAAAGAATCCCTGATCTCTCGCAACGGCCAGCGGCATCATGGTCACCGTCAATGACGGAATACCGACCTTGACGTTCTCGGCGCTGCCATTACTGGTAAGGCTCAGCCAAACTATAAGGGCCATGATTGCGACGGTCGGAGAACACGCGGTACATGCGAAAAACGGAAAATTTTTTGACACGGAGGATGCGACCATTGCGTCGTCCTTTCAATCGAGCGGGTAAAGCCGCCGCGCGTTGTCGTTGAGGATTTTTTGTTTCGAGACATCGCTCAGCTTTTTGTGGCTGACAATAGGTTGCGACGCCCCCGGGAAGCGGCTGTCGAAGTGGCTGTAGTCGGACGCGAAGACAATCCAGTCATCGCCGATGACATCGACCACGTGCGCCAATTCCGTCTCGTCGGCCTCACAGGAAAAATAAAGCTGTCCGCGCTCCAGGAACTTGCTGGGTTGCATCCGAAGCGCAGGCAACTGGACGCCCAGGACTTCTTGGTGCTCGTCCAGGCGGTCCAACCAGTAGGGGAGCCAGCCGCAACCGGATTCGAGAAAGACAAATCGAAGAGCGGGAAAACGATCGAGAAGCCCTTCGCCGATGATCACCGCGAAGGCGATCATCTGCTCGAACGGGTGGCCAAAGAGGTGCGAGTAGAAAAACTTGTCCACGCGTTCGGTGCCCACCGCGTCCGAACCGTAGCGTCCCAGGAACATGTGGACGCAGATCGGTACGTTCAGACGTTCCGCCTCCCGGTACAGCGGAAAATAATAGGGATCGCCGAGGTGGCGCCCACGAACGTTGGGTAACAACGACGCGCCGACAAAACCGAACTCGGTCACACTGCGGTGCAATTCCTCCACGGCTGCCGAAATGTCTTGTTGGGCAAGCGCGGCCGTTCCCTTGAGTCGTTTTTTATCGGTAGCGCAGTACTCGGCGAGCCAGCTATTGCGCGCTCGCGCCAGCGCGGCGGCCAAACCGGCGTCTTCCAGGGCCGGGATCGTTCCCGCCAAACCGGCGCCGAAGAGCACCGCGACATCGATTCCTTCACCATCCATATCGGCGAGCCGCGCCTTGGGATCGGTCATGCCCGGGCGCCGCGGATGCGGACGGCTGTAGGGGCCGCCGACGCCGATTCCCAAGCCGCTCGGCCTCGGCCAAGCTTTGCCTTCAATGAAAGTTCTGAGTTGGCCATTGCCGCCGGGACGGCGTTCCGGCGCGTTCGTTTGGTGCTTTTCGGGCAGGCGTTCTTTCCATTCAATGTGATTTTCTTCGAGATGGCCGTCGGCATCGACGGTAGGAATTTTCCCAGTCATCGCCGTTCCTTTCTGATGAGCTAACCTCTATGGCTTCTGAATCTTGAGGAAGAGCCGGGCTATTCTTGGGGTTGCCCACTCACCCCTCACGCCTCACGCCTCCCGTCCGGGTATATACAATTCCGCCTCGGATGAACGCAACGGCAACGCGCCCAAAGGTTCCGGGTTTCGAGTCTCGGGTTTCGGGTTCAACTCGAGACCCGAGACCTGCCCAGGCGCGCGTTGACTCTCTCGGTTGTGTACCTTATTGTAGCGATAATTTTTCTTGGGTGTCTGGCCATCAATGGATCGAAACGAACTGAGATTCGGGGCGCATTATTTGCCCACTTATGTTCCGGATTTAGATGGACCGGTCACGGAGTTTTATCGACGGCTGTTCGAGCAGATCGAGGAGATGGATCGGCTCGAGTACGATCAAGTTTGGGTCACCGAGCATCACTTCGCCCATTACGGTGGAATCCTCCCTCATCCACCGACCTTCCTGTCGGCGATCGCTCGCACCACAGACCGGATTCGGCTGGGAGTGGCGATCAACGTCATGCCTTTGCATAACCCACTCGAAGCGGCCGAAGCCTACGCGATGGTGGATGTTATTTCCAACGGGCGGCTGGACTTCGGCGTCGGCAAGGGAAGCGAGCCGCACGAATATAGGAAGAGAGGTATCGATTATAAAGAAGCGACGGGCCGGCTGTACGAAGGCACCGAAGTATTACGACAGGCATGGTCAGACAAGCCCGTCAATTTCAAAGGCGATTTTTTCAGTTACCAGAACGTTCCGGTGTTGCCGAAGCCCGTGCAGCGCCCTCATCCGCCGATCTGGGTTGGTTGCGCCCGCAGCGAAGACTCTTTTCGCTGGGCGGGGAAGAACGGATTTCACCTGATGACCTTGCCCTACTTGTATCGCGAACCGGACGTGCTGCCCGGCTTTATCAGAAGCTACCGCCAGGGACTCGCCGACGCGGGGCATGATTTCACCGCCACCGAGGTGCTGGGCAAGTTCCATATCTATGTCTCTAGCAGTCTGGATAGAGCAATCGAGGAAGCAGGCCCGTATTTGGGTAATTACCTCGACGTCCACAAAGCGGCCGACCCGGAGCGGCAGGAAAAAGGATTGATGGTCGTGCGCGACGTGAAGACTCAGTTGACCGAAGGCTTTGTGATCGCCGGCGATCCCGAGCGGTGTATCGATTCGATCCGCCGGTGGAGCGAGACCATCGGTTTGACCACGATCTCGGGCACCTTCCATTTCGGCGGCATGCCGCAGGAGTTGGCGCTCAAAAATATCCGGCTGTTCGCGGAACGCGTGATCCCGGAGCTCAGGTAAGCTTTTCCGCTGCGTGACAGGAGAGCCGTCGTCGGCAAGAAAGCGATCGGTGGGAGCCGATCAGTTTTTGAGTGCTAAGACTTGTCGCCCGTACTCTTTCACCAGTTGCTCGCGTTCTTCGGACGGGGGCAGGGCTTTTAATTGACCCTCTAGCCGAACCCGGTCTTCCTGTTTCAGCTCGCTCCAGCGCTCCAGTTGTTTCTGGAGTTTTTCGCGCTCTTCGGCCGTTAACGGTTTCGCCGCGTGCTCGCTGATTTGAGAGGCGTCGGCCGAATCAGCCGCGCCGCTTGCAGGCTCCTCTTGGCGCTGTTCGAGCACGATGGCGCGGCTCGGACGGCCGCTCTCGTCGTACATCAACGCGAAGCTCCTAAAACCAATCGAGAAAAGTAAAGAACGCACGGCAGGCTCGAGCGCGATTTGGCTCAGCCTCAAGCTCAACGATTTGATCTCGGAGGCGCGCGGAAGAATAATTTCCAACCCGGTCCGAGCCCGGATTGCGGTGAGTGCGATTGGTACCGGAATGTGAGCGAAGGCAACGGAGATCTGGCCGTCCCGATAGTCAACCCACTGTTGGTACTCGTCGTCTATTTCCTGCGCGAAAGCCGGTCCAGCGCTGAGACAAGTCACTAGAGCGAGGGGCAGCGTGGAGGTCCAAAGATTTTTCACGTCTTTGACTTGAGCAAGTTCCATGCCCTGACGTGATGCGATGCCTCTTCGTTAAACGATCGGTTCTACGGCGTTTTCTTTTGTAATCATCCGATTGCCCGAGGCCGAATGTGGCCAACCGAGGACAATTTTGTACGCTAAGTTCGCGGCTTTGTTGTCCGAACCTAAAAAGCCAGCACGCCTCGAATCACGCCCTCGCATACCTTGGTCATAAACTCAAGATTCAGGGTTTCGATGCTATCGGTGGGGCGATGGTAGTGGGGGTTACGGAAGAAAGCCGTGTCTGTGATCATAAGCGCGGGATAACCGACGTCCCAGAATGGCGCATGATCGCTCAGGCGCACGGCGGGAATTAAAGCGCCATTTCCGGGAACCGACAGCGTTTCGACCGGAAGTCCCCGGACTTGTCGCATCTGCCGCGTGAACCGGCGACCCATCGCGCTCGAGTTCCAGTTCCCGATGACGCCGATAAAATCGCCGCGCTCCGGATAAAACCATTTGAGTCCCACAGGATATTTTTGGCTGCCGGGGCGGGAGTCCGTGTATCCAACCATTTCCAACGAGACCATGGCATCCACTTTTGTCCCTGCGGCTTTTAACCGCTTGGCAAAATAGCCACTGCCGATCATGTTGAGCTCTTCCAGGTTGAAAGCGCAAAATAAGACTTGGGCGCGCAACCTCGCGCGAGAGAGGAGCCGCGCCGCTTCGAGCAGCACGGCCACGCCGCTGGCATTGTCGTCGGCCCCTGGCGTTCCTTGAACGGAATCGAAGTGAGCTCCGACAATGACCGAACCCGTCCCCCGTTGAGGGCCGAGGCGGCCGACGATGTTGCGAAACTTGGTTCCTCCATAAGAAAAATAATCGCTTTGGACACTGAGGCCGTAGCTTTCCAGTTCTTTTTCTATGAAGCTCTCGACGGCCGCCAAATGGCGCTGGCCGCTGAATGGACTTCTCTCTCCAACGATGGTTTGCAAGTTGCGATAGAGTTGTCGCTCGTCAACCTGGATCTCCACGAGTGAAATCTCCGCAGTCTCCTCTAGCTGAACACGATGGAACTCATCACGAACTCTCCCCCTCTTTAATCCTCTCCGGCCGCGCGGGGGAGGACACAGGTGGGGGACTCGCCGGTGATCAGGCGCGCCGCGCGGTTGCGCCGAAAATAATACCAGCCCCATTGGATCAGGACCAAGACCCTGTTTTCAAACTCGACCAAGTTAATTAGATGCACAAAGAGCCATGCCAGCCATGCGCCAAAACCGGCGAGATGCAGCTTGCCGAAATCGGCGACGGCGGTTCCCCGGCCGACGATGGCCATGTTGCCGCGATCTCTGTAGCGGAAAGACGGAATCGGGTGCCCCGATATTCTACAACGCAGAACTCTTGCGACATACCGGCCTTGCTGTATCGCTACAGGCGCGACGCCGGGAAGAGGTCGGTTTCCCTGATGTGGATAATTGGCCAGATCGCCGATAACAAAGATTTCAGGATGATGCCGCAGCGTCAGATCCGGCTCGACAAAGACGCGACCACTGCGATCGAGCTGCGCGCCGCTGGCTTTCGCCAGCGCTTCTCCCAGAAACGACGCCCGGACGCCGGCGGCCCACAAGACGGTATGACAGGGAAGGCGTTCGACGACCTCGCCCCGTTTCATGGTGACTGAGCCCTCTTCGATGGCGGTAACCATGGCGTGGGTTTGAACTGAGACTCCGTGTTTGGCCAAAAAACTTTCCGCCTGTTTTGAAAGCTCGGGGGGATACGGCGTTAGAATGCGATCCGCCGCCTCCAGCAGCAAAATCCGCGCATCGGCCGGATTGATCCTGCGGAAATCATGTCTGAGCGTGTCCGTGGCGATCTCCGCGAGCGCTCCTGCCAATTCCACTCCCGTCGGTCCTCCGCCCACGATGACGAAGGTTAAAAGGGCGCGCACTCTCTGCGGATCAGGATCCAGCTCAGCCGCTTCAAAAGCCAAAAAAATGCGCCGTCGCATCTCGGTGGCATCTTCGACGGTTTTCAATCCCGGCGCGAGACTCTCCCACTCATCATGGCCGAAATAATGATGGCGCGAACCGGTGGCGACGATCAAACTGTCATAGGCGACTTTGCCCGGGGCAAGCATCACCTCGCGGGTGCGGACGTCGATGTCTTTCGCCTCTGCCAGTAGCACGCGGGCATTTTTCTGCCGCTTGAGCACGGCGCGCAAAGTGGACGCGATGTTTGCGGGAGAAAGCCAGCCCGTTGCAACCTGGTACAACAGGGGTTGAAACAGGTGAAAATTGCACCGATCGACCAGAGTCACTTCGAAAGCGGGATGGTTCAGGGATTGGGCGGCATGGAGGCCGCCGAAGCCGCCACCGAGGATGGCCACGTGGTGCTTTGTTCCATCCATGATCCATGCTTATGCAATTCGCCGCGTATCGCAACAGCGAAAACCTCAGAGCAAGGCGGCATAGCCTGAAATGCCGTCGAGCACGTATTGCACCGCGAGCGCCGAGGAGAGACCACGGTTCACTTTGGGTAAGCCCGGCCAGCAATTCCGACGTTCCGCCGGGCGCCAGCCGGCCGCGGGATTGCGAACCACGGCTACAGTCTCGTATTTTAACGAGGATTTGCGCTAAAGGGGCGTTCAATGGGACCGCGCCCGAGTAATGCCGATGGAAGCGGTTGGGTTCGGCGCTTGAATAACTCGGGGCAGACCTGTTAAAAGCGAACCGAATCGGTGTGAAAGGAGGGGCCTCCCGTGCGACCCTTTAGCAGTATCGTCTATGCTCCTAAATGTGCCGGATGCAATAAAGTCAAGCAACATAGTAACAACTGGTGGCAGGCCGAATTAGACGCCGGGGGCAATAAATTGGTGCTGCAGCCGCTGCACGGTGACTCCTACGTGGACGGTAAAAAATGGTATCTGTGCGGGCAGGAGTGTGTAGGCAAAATAGTCAACGATTACATGGACAGAATTTTAAAAGCAGAAAACGTCCCGCATGAGCGCTCCAATCTTACGGCCCGCTGAGATCTGCAAGTCTTTACTGTCCGCGCTGCAGGCTGCAGAGGGCCGGCGGCGGCAGCGCAAACGCGACCAAACGCCGGACACGATTGGGTTAACCATCAAAAGAGAGATACTGGAGCGCGCTATTCAAGAGGATCCGCCAGCCGAAAAGTTCGAGGAATGGCTGCTTAACTATTGTGAAATTTCCGGCGCAGCCGAATCTGCAGGAGCCATTCGCGCCATGGCGAGAAGCATTTTGGACGAGTGGCGGCTGGCCCACTCCATGGATGATTTTAAAGAGTGGTTGGAACGAGGCGCTCCGTCTGACGACGCGGAAACCGCACGGGCCAAAGGTCTGACGACGAGAGGCTGAGCACACTGGCCTGTTCCGGGCCCGCGAGCGCCATGGCGAAAACCGCGAAACCAGACGTGCGAGAGGCGATTTCGAGCGGCTTCACTCGCTTCGAAGATGTCGTATACGTGGGGCTTGGCCTGCTGCTCGCGGCGAGCGCTTTCGCGCTGCTTGTGGTTGCGGTATCAAGTTTTGGACAAGCTGTGCTGTCCGGCAAGATGCGAGAAATCATTGTCGATCTACTCGATCAGATTCTTCTCATCTTGATGATCCTCGAAATCCTCTACACCGTACAGCTCTCGTTTCGCGAGCGCACGTTGATCGCCGAACCGTTTCTTATCGTCGGGCTGATCGCAGCCATTCGCCGCATATTGGTGCTCACGGCCGAGTTCTCAAAGCCTGAGGAAATCGTTGAAACGGCGTTTCGCAATGCGATGTTCGAGCTGGGTCTTTTGACGGTTTTGATTATGTCCCTCGTTCTCTCTCTTTACCTACTAAAAAAACACCGCACCGCTTCGGCCACTCGCGAGTAACGAGGAAGCGAGCAACGTTCAGAATCGAATCCTATCGACCTGGCCATCCACTACAATCATTTCCATCGCGTCGATTTCGCCGAGCCGCTCCTGTTCCCGATCGTCGAGATGCCTCAACACTGTCGCGATCCGCTCTTCCTGAACATGCAGCTCGGGTTCCCGGTCGTCGCTCATTTTTTCAAAATCCGCCTCGTTCCCCGAGACCTGCCAAAGCAACGTGCGGCGTTGCTTCTGTAATGCTTCGTTGATAGCGGCAAGCAGTTCTTTGTTCATGACTTTTGGCCGTGAATTCCTCGGGCCTGTTTCAGGCGGCCATGGGTGAGTAGATTTTCCTTTCGGATTCAAGTTCGCTGCCGAGGCGCTCCAGGTCCTCTTCGCTCAAAAATTCGCGGGCCCGGACGAACATCTCGTGTTCTTCCTCGCTTGCATGATGCTCCACCTTTTGCTGAAGTTCCATCATCTTCGACCTTAAGTCTCCGCCATCCCGGTTCAGGCGTTCGATCTCCTCGAGCAGAACTTCGACATCATGATGCTCATCGAGCGCCTCATCGACCAGCTCGCTCATTTCGTCGTCTTCCACGTCCTCCATGGCAGGGTAGAAGACAGTTTCCTCAATGTGGAATGAATCTGCAGTTCCGACTTAATCGTTTTCGCCAGCCGCCTGTGTTCATTTTCATCGTTTGTCGACTGGAATTGTTTGAACAGCTCTCTGACCTTGTCATGGTCTTGTTTAAGAAGCTCAAGCGCGTTCATGGGGTAACAAACCTCCTTTAGAATGTTTACCTGTTGGCAAACGCAACATCTATACCAAGGAAAGACAATTAGAGTTGCCCCGAAGGCGCTTGGCTCTCAGCGGTTTTTGTCGCGTTGCAGGGGACTGTTTCAGAGAGAAGACAAACGACGTCCTTGCTTGTGCCGGTTGCAGGACAGATCGAAGGGGGTGAGGCGAGGGTTTGGCGCAGTAGACATTTTGCAGTAGACATTTTTTTGTAGTGGTGTACAAGGATAGGGGATTTCACTGTTTGCCACCCCCGTTGCCTGACTGAGAACTGAATCTATTTCAAGGCCGGAGCAAACCGGCTCAGAACCGATGAAACTGAGCGAGCTTTCGATCGAAAAGATCCGCGGGCAAGTCTTCGAAGCGGATCAACCGGTCACCGCCCATTTTTTACGGGAGCTCGGACGAGATCCACGACAGGGTGTACGGAAGATCTACGAGGTTGCAAAAAGAAGATTCGAAAAAGACCGGGCGGAGCGGCTGCGACTACAAAACATGCTGAATTTTGAGCGCGTGCTGTGGAAGTCAGGTATCCAGGCCGTTGCGGGCGTGGACGAAGCCGGAGTTGGGCCGCTCGCGGGGCCGGTGGTAGCGGCGGCGGTTATCTTTCCGCCAGGAACCGAGCTTGCCGGCATCGACGATTCCAAGCGGCTCGACGCCGAGCAGCGAGCCGAAATGGAAGCGGCGATCCGGAAGTCGGGCGCCGCCATCGGCATTGGGCTGGCCGAGGTGGATGAAATCGACCGTCTAAATATCTACCATGCCGCGCTTCTCGCCATGCGTCGCGCAGTCGAGGCTCTTCCTCTGAAACCCGGACATCTGCTCATTGACGCCAGGATTCTCCCCGACATGGCCATTCCACAGAATTCGTTCTACAAAGGCGATGGGATCAACTTCTCCATCGCGGCCGCTTCAATCATGGCGAAGACTTACCGCGACAGAGTTATGGATGAATTAGAAGCGAAATATCCCGGTTACGGCTTTGCTCAGCACAAGGGCTACAGCACGCCGGAGCACCAGAGCGCCATCCGTGGCCGGGGACCGTGCCCCGCCCACCGCATGTCCTTTCAGTTTATCCGAGAGCTTTGCGGTGAGTTCGCAGAACTTTTTTACGAGCTCAAACGACAGCTTGACGCAGTCGATTCGGCTGAGGATTTGCGAAATTTTGAGAAGGTGCTCGAGCACCACCGGGCCGCTCTCGGCGAAAGAGAACAGCGAAAGATCAGACTCATGGTCGCTCGCCGCTGGAAGACTCTCTAGCCATCACGTCTCTCTCCACAGAGCTGTTGGCAGCCGCCGGAGCGGCCTAGCTAGCGGTCGCCAGTTTATCGCACGGGTAAGCTATCCGCAGCGGCGTCTTCGCGTTTTCATTCCTGGGACTTGTTCGCCGGTTAAAGACGCGACCAGGCCAATTTCCGATCCAGTTTTGTTACTTATCTTTTGGTACGGAGTTTGCTCTAGCTAAGAGCCGTCCATCGGCCCGACTCGTGAGATTTTAGGCGAGGGGCACCTCGATAAAACGGATGGCAGTGGAGAATCTGTACCCTTATGAAGATTGCACAAGTCGCGCCCCTCTACGAACGGGTCCCGCCGGTTTGTTATGGGGGCACAGAACGGATTGTCTCTTATCTTTCAGATGAGCTGATTCGACAAGGCCACGAAGTGACATTGTTTGCGAGTGGGGATTCCCTTACGAGCGGCCGCTTGGTAGCGTCTTGTGATCGATCACTTCGTCTCGATCCGAATTGTGTAGATTATCTGGCGTATCACTTTCTACAACTCGAAGAGGTTTTCCAGCGCGCGGAGTTGTTCGATATTATTCACTTTCATATCGACTACTTACATTTTCCTTTTTCTCGCCGACACGGCACGACCCATCTGACGACGCTTCATGGCCGGCTGGACATTCCGGACTTGGTCCCGCTTTATCGCAAATTCAGCGATATTCCCGTCGTTTCCATCTCCAACGCCCAAAGAAATCCATTGCCCTGGGTCAACTGGCAGGGCACGGTTCATCACGGCGTTCCCGTCGATTTGTATTCGCCTGGCCAAGGCGGGGGGAATTATCTGGCTTTTTTGGGGCGGATTTCTCCGGAAAAGAGAGTCGATAGGGCCATTGAGATCGCTAAACGGGTCAACATAAAGCTCAAGATTGCGGCCAAAATCGATAATGTCGACCGCCAATACGTGGAAAGAGAGATTCTCCATCTGCTGGATCATCCACTGGTCGAGTTCATCGGAGAGATCGGCGAGGAACAAAAAGGCGAGTTCCTTGGCAATGCCTACGCGCTGCTCTTTCCCATAGACTGGTCCGAGCCTTTCGGGCTCGTGATGGTCGAGTCCATGGCATGTGGCACCCCAGTCGTGGCCTACCCGCAAGGATCGGTTAGTGAAATCATCGACCCCGGGTTGACTGGCTTCATTGTGGAGAGCATCGAAGAAGCCGTTGATGCGCTCGACCAGATTCCACGTTTTGATCGAAAGCGTTGTCGACAGATCTTTGAGAGGCGTTTTTCGGCTGCTCGAATGGCGAGCGATTACTTGAGAATTTACGAGCGGCTGCTGGCGAAGAAACACGCAAATCGGAGAAAAAGAGTCGAGGCAGGTCGCCCAGCCGCCGCGCGAGACGACGGGCTACAGACCACAGACCACGTCCTGCTCGCCGGTTCCGAAACTAAGTCGCGGTAAAAACTTCGACTTGGCCCTCGCTCTGCTCCACCTCGATGGTTGCGTATCGCGCCCGCCGGTGGATCATCAGATCCACAGATGCGTTATTCACTCGTAGATTTTTGATTTCAATCTGATCGAGAAATTCGGGCAAAACCGGCCGTACGAAGGATAACCGCGACAACGCGGCTTCAATTTTCATTCCTAAAATTGCCTCGAGCAGCAGGAATATCGAACCGGCCGCCCAGGCTTGGGGAGAGCAAGCCACGGGATAAGGCACGGGGGCCTCACCGTCGCGGCGGTAAAAACCACAAAAAAGCTCGGGCAAACGGTATTCGACGAATAGACTTGCTTCGAACAGCCCGCTAAGGATTGCGATCGCGTGTTCTTTAATGCCGTAGCGGGCAAGCCCCGCCGCGATCAGTGCGTTGTCGTGTGGCCAAACGGAGCCATTGTGGTAGGACATAGGATTGAAGCGCGCTTCGGTCGCCGCGAGCGTCCGCACCCCCCATCCCGAAAAGGAGTGCTCCGCCATCAGTGTCGCCGCGGCGCGTGCAGCTCGCTCCGCGTCCGCTATGCCCGAGTACAGGCAATGGCCCGCGTTGGAGGCCCGAACTCGACACTGGCGCTTATTGCCATCCAACGCCAAAGCGAAAGTGGACAGCTCGTCGCACCAAAACGAGCTGTGAAACTTTTTTTTGAGCGTTCTTGCCTGGGCCGACAGCGTCGTTGATTTGCTTGTCTCGCCCATTGCCGAGGCCATTTCGGCGGCTGCGAGTCTCGCGGCGTAGGCGTATCCTTGAACTTCGCAAAGCGCGATCGGTCCCTGCGCCAGGGAACCGTCTTCGTGTGAGATCGAGTCCCAGGAATCTTTCCAACCTTGATGAACCAAGCCTTTGTGCGACTGGCGCGAGTATTCGATAAATCCGTCGCCGTCCAGGTCGCCGTAATCATCCATCCAGCGCAAAGCGAGATCGATTTGGGGCCATATCGACTTGATGAAATCGGTATCGCCAGTGCATTGAAAATAGGCTCCCGCGAGCACCACGAAGAGCGGCGTTGCGTCGACGCTGCCGTAGTAGAGATCGAACGGGATCTCCCCCAGGGCGGCCATTTCCCCTTTCCGGGTTTCATGAAGAATTTTGCCCGGCTCGGCGTCTCTATCGGCGTTTTTTTGGGTTGCCTGCATCGACGCCAGATACGCCAGAACACCTTTGGCGATGGCGGGATTCACCCACAGATACTCCAGAGCGGTGATAATACCGTCCCGACCGAAGGGCGTACTGAACCACGGCACGCCGGCGTAAGGGTAACGACCGAACGGAGTCGCGGTAAGCATCAAGTGGAGATCCGATGAGGAGCGGTCTATCCATTCGTTAAACTGTCCGTTGGAAGTCCGGACCTTGCATTCCTGAGACCGCAGCGTTTCGAGAGTCACCTCGGCTTCCCGATGCGCGTGGCTGTAACTCTTTCCCACGGAAGCTGTGTCGTTCATTTCGCACGAATAGGTCAGGAAAAATTCCTTTTCCTCTTTGGGCCCGAGCCGCTGGCTGAATACCGCTGAAGCGGCGCTCAGGTGCTTGGGGACCGGAGAACAGTCGATCCGAGTCTGGCGCAGCACGCCGTCCAAGCCCTGGTAACCAAAGCAGGCTTGGTCAGCCTTTAATTTGCAATCGCGTCGAACCCCTCGGTGCCCCCGGGTCGTGCCTCGGACTTCGAACAAATCGGCGAAGTCCGCGCCGAATTCGACAGAAAATTGAACCTCGATGGGGGTTAAACCATAGTTGATGAAACTCAGAGTCTCGTAGCAAACCGACTGTCGCAGCAGCTTTGTCCGACTGATGTGCAGACTGCCCCGTGGCATAACGATACGTTCGGCATGGTAAATGTCGGGGTTCGTCAGATTCACTACAAAAAGCAGGTTATCCGCTTTGATCGTCGAATTTAGCAGAAACGGTCGGGCATTGCCGAGCTTAAAAACCAGGTGAGAAAGAAATCTCGTGCCTTCATGGTACAAACCTTCTTGACACAGACCGGTCGACTGAATGTCGCCGTGCCGGTCAAACACCGCGAAGGTCTCCCCTTCCTTCAAAACCCGCTTGGCTTCATCGGTCGACGAGTCGGTGGCGAGAATATAAAAGGGGTCTTCCATCTGAACCATCGCTTGAGTCGTAGAATCCATATGCAGCAAATCCGTCCGAAATTGGTTTAAGACAATGGGTTTAATTGGTTGAGGCGACGAAGAAACACCGCGGGCTTCAGCCAAGGGGTATTCTAACCATTCTCGAACTATCATCAAGCTTTTTCTTGCTTCTTTACACCGAATGTCGTGCTGGACATTTCCTGAGCCTTGGAGTATCCAGGCTTAAGCCACATTATTTTTCTTAACCAGGAGAAAACAATGAACTCGTCGCGTCCCATCCGAGCGTTTGTCGGATTGTATCTATGTGTCATGGCTGTCTGCGGCCTTATGCAGGCTCAGGCCGTGGCGCAAGGGGAGTATCAGCCGCAGGTCGGTCAGGAAGGAAAGGACGTGATCTGGGTGCCGACGCCGGAGGCGGTAGTTGAGAAAATGCTCGAGATGGCGAAAGTCACCCCAAGCGATTACGTGATCGATCTTGGCTCGGGAGACGGACGGACGGTAATCGCCGCTGCCAAGAAAGGCGCCCGCGCCCTCGGCATAGAATACAACCCGGACATGGTCGAGCTATCGAAGCGTAACGCCGCCAAAGCCGGCGTGAGCGACAAGGCTAGTTTCGTGAAAGCCGATCTTTTCGAGAGCGATTTCTCGCAAGCCACGGTCCTTACCATGTTCCTGCTGCCTGATATCAATCTCAAGCTGCGGCCGAAAATTCTTACTCTGAAGCCGGGCATCCGGATTGTGTCGAATTCCTTCACGATGGGAGAATGGACAGCGGACGAGACCGCCACCGTGAGCGAAGGGTGTAACACCTATTGCACCGCTTATCTTTGGATTGTGCCGGCCAAGGCCGAAGGCAGATGGCAGCTTCCCGAGGGAGAGCTGACGCTAAAGCAGGAATTTCAAATGCTGTCAGGGACGCTCAGGTCCAAGTCAAATACGACAGCGATTTCAAATGGGAGATTGCGCGGCGACCAGATTAGTTTCACCGCGGGGGCCGCCCAGTATCGCGGACGGATCAGCGGTAACAGCATCGAGGGAAACGTCAAAACCGGCGGAACAGACGCCAAATGGCGCGCTACCCGCGTCCCCCCACCGTGATTAAAGACTGTCGAGAGACAATAGAGCGACAGGAAAACGCTTGAGCAGGTCCGCCAGCCGGATCTCTTTCTCGACGCTCTCACCTGTGAACTGGTTGAGCCAACGTCCGGCCGGCAAATCAAGACTGGTATCGCCCCAGTTCCCCTCCAGTTTGATGACGAAACGGGGGACCACGGTCAGCGCGCGCTCCCCGCGCGCGAAGGCAACGACATGGTCCGCTTTTGCGCCGCGGGCAAAAAGACCGCGGTAGCTGCTCTCGGTTCCGCACAGCTGGCGATCCGATCTCAACTTGAGAGCCTGCCGTATGAGCCACAGCTTGGGAAGCCCTTCGTCCGACCGGTTCCAGATTTGCTCGGCTGTCATCTCACCCAATTCAGATAACAATCGTCGTCGCACTGCATAGTCTACGGGACGACGATTGTCCGGATCGACCAAGCTCAGGTCCCAAAGTTCCGTGCCCTGATAAAAATCGGGAATTCCGGGCGCGGTAAGCTTAATTAGAGTTTGGGACAACGAGTTTATTCGTCCCGGTTCGATAAGCGGTTTAACGAATGCCGCCAACTCGGTTTGGAACTGCGCATCGTTTAACACTCCTTCGACAAAGGCTCTCAGCGGTCGCTCGTAAGTGGGGCTGGGGTTTGTCCAGGAAGTGTGTGTCTTGGCCTCACGGGATGCCTTTTCCATATACGCGACGGCGCGATCGGTTTCGACCGGCCATGCGCCGACCAGCGTTTGATAAAGCAGATATTCCATGTTGCGGTCCGGGAAGCCGTTGGCGCGATGCCGTTCATTGTGATGCGACCACCGCCGCACCGCATCGCTCCACAAACCGGGTAGTTCGGACAGTAAATTGATACGGGCGCGCACATCCTCGCCGCGCTTGGTGTCATGAGTCGCAGTTGTGACCATGGTGCGAGGCCACAGACTCTGCATGGTCGAGCAGGCGCGGTGAAATTGGTCCAGAGAAAAACCGAAACTACCGGGATTCCCGCCCACCTCGTTCAGCGAAACCAGACGATTAAAACAGTAAAACGCCGTGTCCTCGACTCCCTTGGCCATAACCGGACCCGTAAGCTGCTGAAAGCGCATGACCAATTCCGTTTCCACCTCGCCGCGAACCCGCAGCAGCAGAATATCGCGGAAAAAGTCAAACAAGTCACCGTCCAGATCGGGGCGATTCGCTCTGGCGGATTCAATGGACCCGATGATCCTGTTAAAATCATCCTCGCTGATCTGACCTCGCTCGGCTCTCAGGTAAGTTCGGTACACTGGCAGCCAGGCGATTGCCTCACGCAGAACCTCGTGCAGTTCGTGGCGCGTGTAATCGCGGTGGCGGCGGTTTCGCTCGCAGATTTCGACGAACAACGCCGTCAGGCGGTTCACATCGCTGCCGAGGACTTCGCGCATGACCAGATGTTTTTTCTCTCTAACGATGGTGGCGAAATCGGTGGGCTCGCCGGTAAATTCGGCATAAAACTGGGTGAGCGGTCCCTCGCCGTCGGGATCGACAAGAAGATGGTTCACCCGGTAGATGAAATCATAGCCCGTGGTTCCGGCAATCGGCCATGTGCGGGGCAGCTGCTCCTCGGGCTCGAGGATTTTCTCCGCGACGATCCATGCGGGCGGGCATGCTGTATGGAGGCGCTCAAAGTACTGCTCCGGATCGCGAAGCCCATCGGGATGATCGACCCGAACACCATCCAGAATCCCCCGGTCAAGCCAGTCGAGGATCAAGGCGTGCGTGTCCGCGAATACGCGTTCATCTTCGGTGCGTAAGCCCACGAGTGTATTGATGTCGAAAAAGCGCCGGTAGGCGAGTTCGCGACCGGCGGTGCGCCAGAAAGCCAAGCGGTAATTTTGTCGCTCGATCAGCGCGTCCAACTGATCGGGATCGACATTCATTTCTGCGACCATCTGATCGACGGCGGCAGCGACTTTCAATTGCTCCGCGCATAAACGCGCCAGTTGGCCGCGCAGGACTTCTTTGTCCCTGTGCCGGCGTTGAACGGCGATGCGGTCGACAGAGGTGGAGGGCGGTAGCCAGCCCAGGGCATCGGCAATGAACGCGAGATCGTCCGAACCGCACCTTTCGGCCGCCGTGGCCAGCAACGTGTCGAGAGAACGCGGCGACACCGGAAAAACGTGATCGTGGTATCGAATGATGAACCGGCCGCCTTCGCGCTCCAATCGGAACTCACGTTTTTCCAGAATGCGACCGTAATGATCCGCCAACACAGGGAGAAGGACGGTGTTTCGAAGTTTTGCTTCAGGAGGGTCCCACTCAACGTCGAAATAGTATGCATAGCGGCTCGAGTGCCCGTTCTCGAGCACATCCCACCACCAGGGGTTTTCCGGTCCCGCGATGGCCATGTGGTTGGGAACGATGTCGAGGATTTGGCCTAATCCGTTCTGACGCAGGCTCGCGCTTAAGCGCGCATGACCTTCGGCGCCGCCGACCTCGGTGTTCACCTGCTGGTGATTGACGACATCGTAGCCATGAGTGCTCCCGCGCGCCGCCTGGAGATAGGGAGAGCAGTAGAGATGGGTCACGCCGAGCTGAGCCAGATACGGCGCGATCGCAGCAGCTTCGGCAAAGCCAAAGCCAGCGTGAATCTGGACGCGGTAAGTGGCAGTGATTTCAGCGGACACGGCGTTGTGGGCAAGCGACAGACCGCTTTCGCGGAACTCTGTCGTCAACCTAAGGGTTGAAGATGATAGAAGCGCTCGGCGTTGCGGTGCAAAACCGCATGTTTATCGTCATCCGTCAGATGCTCGTTGTCGATGATTTCTTCTATCTCATGCTTGCAGTATTCGTTGTTGACTTCGTGCGGGAAATCGCTCGAGAACATGAACGGTTTGTTGCCGACCGCCTGGATCAACTGGTGCAGCGACTTCTCAGTCCCTTCGCAGCCGACAAATATTCTGCCCGCGTCAACATGTCTTCGGATGTAGGCGCTGACGCTTTCTCCGCGCTCGAGTTGGATGTACTCCTGGCGCGGATCGTACTGGATATGGGTCTCCCACCCACGATCGAATCTTTCGAGGCAAGTCTGCAACCAGGACACCCCGGCCTCCATAAACCCGATGCGCAGGTTGGGGAACTTATCCAGAACGCCGTTAAATACAATACCCGCAAAGGCGACCATCTGACCGAAGGGGTGGCCCAGCGCATTGATGGGAGCGTACGGGGTGAGGTAATCCATGCCCAAATTCTCGTGAGCGCCGCCATGAATTCCCAAGCAGCAACCCAACCGATTGGCTTCGGCATAAACCGGCCAGTACTCTTTGGCGCCTAAATGTCCTTTGAAGCCGGTCGATGGAATCATCGCGCCGCAAAAACCAAGCTCGGTAATAGCGCGGCGCAATTCCTTGACGGCTTCTTCGGGTTCCTGCATTGGAATGAGAGCCAAGCCCTGAAATCGCGGGCTCTTCTTGAGATAGCCGTCGTGAAACCAGTTGTTCCATGCCCGCGCGAGGTCGATAGCGAATTCGCCGGTGATGACTTTGCCGAAGGCGAGACCGCCGGTAGTATAGAGCACCGCTTTTTCAATTCCCACATCATCCATAAATTCGAGCCAGCCTTCGACGCCGACCTGCCGGAAGGCGCCGGGCACCAGCTGGAAAAGACTGGCGGAATGGAGATGGTCCAAAGGCGGAAAGATGCGGCCTTTGAACCGGCCGCTCTTGATGTAGGGCTCCGGCATATACTGCAAAAGCGAATCCCAATCTTCCATGACGTGCCCGTCACCATCGACTACGGGTATGCCGTTCCAAGCCATGACGACCTCCTTAAAACTTTGTCCCTGGATGTTTGCTCAGTCCCTGTACCACCTATACACCATCGCATCGGTCGCATACCAGGGACGGGTAAGACCGGTAGTGACTCATTTTGGTCTGCCGTCTAAGCATCGCAGAAAGAAACATTTTCGCTTGGCAGAATGACACTCGACCATTCCTCATCGTGAACAAAGTGACGGATCTGCAGTTAAAATGGGTCACTACCGTAAGACCGCTGCGCCCGGGTTAAATTACCGACTTTTCCATCCTAATTCCCGTAGGGCCTGCTTGAGATAGCTCAAATCGACGTATTTTTCCGGAGCGGGAACAGGCCCTTTCATGCCGGTTTGCTCGGCGTATATTTCCACGACTGTTTTCAATCCGTCCATCTCGATATCGAGTTCCGGATGCCACGCCTGATGCGTGAGGTAGTAATCGAGTCCCTTTTCGGCCAGGTGGGGCTTGAGCTGAAATTCCTTGGCTAAAAACTCGATGGCGGCCTTTCGGTCCTCTTCGAACCATTTCTTGGCGCGAAGGACGGATTTCAAGAACCGGACGACGCCTGGCCGGTTCTTCTCCGCCCAACGACGTCTTACCGAATAGGCCGAGAGCAGATAGTTCGGGAAAATTTCCGCGATGCGCCCGATCAAATTAAATCCCGCCTCCTGCGTCGAATATGTGATCTTCGAAATGTGGACGAGGGCCTGCGCCTCAGCGGGAGCCGATGGGCTTCTGCTTCTCTGCGCCGGGCAGTTAAGATGCTAACTTTGCTCCTCCCGAGAAGCCTCAGTGTCGGACGTCTCCCTTTCTTCGGAGCAGGCCCTCCTCCACAGTCCTGTGGTTTCGGCGAGAGAACCTGGAGGCGTGAGTCACGGCGCGGGTGGACATTCGGCCGAGATTGAAGTATGGAGGTTCTCATTTTTTGCCGTCTCTCGCGGTTCGGACGTGAGACTGCTAGTATGAACTCAATTTGAATTCAATCATCTCATCAGGAGAACAAATATGAATGGATATCGTTTGGGTCGTCGTGCCTTATTGGCGCTATATCTCTCTTCGGTCCTGATCTGTCCTTTTTCACAGGCTCAGGCCGCGGCGCAAGGGGAGTATCAGCCGCAGGTTGGCCAGGAAGGAAAAGATGTCGTGTGGGTGCCGACGCCGCAGGAGTTGGTGGAAAAGATGCTCGATATGGCAAAAGTTACGCCGAAAGATTACGTCATCGATCTCGGTTCGGGTGATGGTCGCACCGTCATAACCGCGGCGAAACGCGGCGTCCGCGCCCACGGCATCGAGTACAATCCGGACATGGTCGAACTGTCGAAGCGTAACGCGGCAAAGGAGGGCGTCAGCGATAAGGCGACGTTCGTGAAGGCTGACCTGTTCGAGAGCGATTTCTCGCAGGCCACCGTGATCACGATGTTCCTTCTCCCCAGCATCAACATTCAGTTGCGCCCGAAGATACTCGATCTGAAACCCGGCACGCGCATCGTGTCAAATTCATTTGATATGGGAGAGTGGCCGGCCGACGAAACCGCGCGGGCGGAAGGCTGCAGTAACTGGTGCACGGCCTATCTTTGGATCGTGCCGGCGAAGGTGGCGGGTACGTGGAGACTTCCGCAAGGAGAACTCTCGCTGAAGCAAGACTTCCAAATGATCTCGGGGACACTCAAAGCCGGCAATAACAGCACATCGATTAGCAATGGGAATCTTCACGGAGATCAGATCAGCTTCACTGCCGGCGGTGCTCAGTATACCGGACGTGTGAACGGCGATGCGGTCGAGGGGACAGTCAAGTCGGGCGGGCGTGACGGCAAATGGAATGCTACACGTAAGTGAGCCAATACCCGAGGGAGCACGAGAATACGGCGACGCTGTCGCATCTCCGACACAGGAGGATAACTAGCCGACGCTACGCAGAAAAGAGTATCTAGCAGCGATTTTTTTAAATCCCCTGTCGCAGTTTCTGGACTCCGCGATGTTTCCGGTTAAATGAAATCCGGCCGATTTCCTGGGGATTCAGCAATTCCCCGGTTCTCGGGGCCGATCTTCATTTGGCATGGCTGTTGCTCCTCTATCCAAAACAGGAAGGAGGTGCCAAATGAAGCCCACAACTGTGAACAAGATCCTTTTGGGCGGCGCTCTCGTGGTCCTCATGGCGAGCAGTGCGGGTTGTTACGCCTACTCAGCGTACGAGGACCGTGGCTACGAAGACCGCTATGTCGGTAGTGCCCGCTATGATCGCGCTTATGATCGTGACTATGGTCGTTATCGTCGGGACGATCGGCGGTACGATCGAGACTACGATCGCCGGTACAGTGGCGACTATCGTCGATATGACCGCCGCTATGATCGCGATTACCGGCCGTCTGGCCGTTATAACGACCGCTATGCCCGTTATGACGATCGCTATCGCCGTTACGACGATCGCTATGATCGCTGGGGCCGCGATTGGCGTCGTTACGATCGTTACGCCTGGGCGGATCGCCGGGACAGATATGACGAGTACGACGATTGATTAACGGCGAGATTGCGTTCCCCTGCACCTACCTAGCGAATACTAACTGATGGTATAGAACAAGTACTCACCCACCTCTTTCCTCCCCTGCCCCGCGCGGGGGAGAAGGAGGGGGTCGCTTTCGTGTCCTCAGAAAAGCTCGCCTTCGCTTCTTCTTTCTTCTTTCGGGCGCCAGCGAAGCAGATAAGATTCCGCTCGGTTGATCGCTTCATTGCACACAACGACGACGAGCGCCAGAACCAGAATTCCACCCAAGGCGCCCGTCGTCGAGAACAGGGAGGTGTTGTAGTTGATCAGATATCCCAGTCCCTTGCTGGCTGCGATGAATTCTCCCACCACGGCGCCCACGATGGCGTAGGGAACGCTGATCTTCAAGCCTGTGGTGATCCACGGAATAATGGAGGGAACCGTAATCTTCATAAGAACCTGGCGCTCTGTTGCTCCCATGATGCGCAGGATATTTTTAAGCTCGGCGTCCACTCCTTTCACGCCGGCGTAGGTATTGAAGAAAGTCAGAAAGAAAACCACGATCACCACCAGGATCACTTTTGAAGTCGGACCGATGCCGAACCAGATGATGAATAACGGCGCCAGAGCAATTCGCGGAATGCCGTTAAACGCGACGATATAAGGATCGATGATCTGCGCCAGAACCTCCCGGCGGCCAAGCAGAAAACCTAAACCAATGCCGCAAATCGCGCCGATGAAAAAACCGGTAAAGGTTTCATAAAGGGTGATGGCGAGATGACCGAAGATGGATCCGTCCGAGATCACTTCGTACAGGTAAAAGAAAACTCGAGACGGACTCGAGACCCAAAAGGGATCAATAATTCTTCCGGAACTTAGCTCCCAGAGAGCCAGGAGCAGAAGACCGAAGATTAGCCGGTAGAGAAATAGCCGCCCGCGGGAAATCATTTAGGTAAAAATTCGTTGCTGACGATGTCGCCGTAAGCCACCCGCTTCTTTAGCAGTCCCGCTTGTTCGAGCACCTCTTGGGTTGCCTGAACGCTTCGCTCGCTAGTGCGGCCGTCCTGGCTTAACGTCGGTAACACCGCTCTCACCCCGGCCAGGTGAATTGCCGGATCGGTCTTCGCAAAGGTCGGTCTTAGGGCGTCGGCCACCTGTTCGGGGGTGCTGCCGAGAGCCCATTTATTGGCCTTGAAGAGGGCTCGCACCATTCTGCGCACGAGATCGGGATCCTTTTTGAGCGTCTCTGGACGCGTGATAAGGTTCTCCATGAGAAATTCGGAGATCGAGGGATCTTCTCCCTTAGTGTTGTCGATAAACATCATTGCGAACCCGCGGCTGATTGCGGTCTCGGGGACCGGGGGAGCGGTCAAAGCCACATCGATTTTGCGGTTTTCCAGCGCCGCCAGCCAGGTCGGCCCGGCGCCAATCGGAATGATCTGAACGTCTTGCTGTGGGGTATACCCCGCCTTGCGGATCACAAAATGGGCCAGATGCGCCGTCAGAGCGGCTGGGTTGGTGACGCCGACCGTGAGTCCCTTGAGCGACTTGAGCTTTTGTTGCAGCGGGGTTTGCTCGGTGATTCCCCGGGTTTTCGCGGACTCTTTGTGAATTGCCCAATTGATGAATAGTCTGTTGAGGGCGCTCGAGACCATAACGAGGGGCTTGCCCTCCTGATAGGCGAGAATTACGTTGTCACCGGTCGTAAAGCTGAAATCTACCTCGCCGGCTATCAGGGCTCTGATATCCGGTCCCCCTCCTCCAGTAGAAGTTACATCCACCGTCAAGCCTTCTTCAGTGAAGAAACCCTTGGCCTGAGCGAGATACACCGGCGTCATTGATAGTGCTACCACCGGGATGGTTAACTTGACCTTCCTGGGGCTTTGTGCGCGCAGGTCCGCAGGAAAGAGCAGGGGCAAAGACATTAGCGCGTAGATGGCACAGATTAACTGTTTCATAGGATCTCCTTTCCTATTGTTTAGACTTCCGCCATTTTGACTTCCGGGCGCAGCTCCCGCCATAGGCTTTCGTAAGCTGAGCGAAACTCCTGATGTTCATGGATTTGATAGATATCTCGGGGCCGCGGGATGCGAATCGGTGCGATGGACTTGATCTTACCCGGCCGCGAGGTCATGAGCACGACGCGGTCGGCCAAGGCGATCGCTTCCACGAGGTCGTGAGTGATGAACAGGATCGTTTTTTTCGTGCTCGACCAAAGAGTGAGCAACTGCTCCTGCAGGACGACACGGGTTTGGGCGTCCAGCGGACCGAAGGGCTCGTCCATCAGGATCAGCTCAGGATCGTAAATCAATGTGCGAATGATGTTGGCCCGCTGGCGCATCCCGCCGGAGAGCTCATGAGCATAATGGTCTTCAAAGCCGCTCAGCCCGACCTGCGCGATCAGATCCAAGGCGCGACGTCTTCGCTGGTTCTTTTCCACGCCGCGAATCTCCAACGCGATCTCCACGTTTTCGATCAGCGTGCGCCAAGGTAGGAGATTGTCTTTCTGCGTGACGTACCCGATCTTTGTCGAGATGCCGTCGATAACATCGCCGCGGAAAAGTATCCGACCCGAGCTCGGGCGCAGAAGCCCCACGATTAGATTCAACAGCGTCGATTTGCCGCATCCCGATGGGCCCACGATTGTGACAAACTCGCCTTCCGCGACGGTAAGATCGATGGGATCCAGCGCGATCACCGTTTTACCCCGCACATGGTATTCCTTGCCGACACGTTCGATGGAGAGCAGCGCCGCCATTAGCTCAGGGGATGATTTGAG
>DASTOD010000320.1:0-3365 GCA_035762645.1 Binatia bacterium
ACTGGATCGAGCTATGACCGGGTTACTGCCATAGCTCGACTGTCGCCAAGGACTCGTGGGTGGGTCACTGATTGTTAATACGTAGCTCAAAGATGTCCATGCAAAACTGAAGAGAAATGAAATGCCTCGATTGACCGACCGTACGAAGATCCGAACGATGCTCGAAACGGATCGCCCCTGGGCCGTCTATGCTCTCGCGGACCTTGAGCCAGGCTTATTCGAGCCCACAACCTGGTTTGGCTTCGAACGCATCCCAATGGCCATTGCCTTGATCTACTCGCGTTTCGCTACGCCGGTGCTGTGATTTCGTCGAGGCGGTTGCGATGAGAAGATAGAAGCCGCTATGGTCCGCATCAGACGTCATACGACAGGTTGATTTTGGAAAATCATTTTCGAGGTGGCGGATCCGGCGCAGAGATTAGGAAAACGAGTTCGGCCAGGTGACTCCGAGCATGAGGCTGGAAGGAGAACGTTTCATGAGACGGTTACTCGTGAGTCTCAACAGACTAGCGTTGCTGATAGCGCTCTCTTCTTTCTGGATGACGCTAACTGCCGCCGCCGCCGAACCGCAACCGGATGTGACGTCTTCGGAAACGAAGGGCGTGGCTCTGAAGTGGCTCGGGGTCGCCGGCTGGGAAATCCGGACAGGAAGAACCATTGTGCTCATCGACCCTTTTCTTACACGCAAGGATCGGTCCCCGGATGCCGAGTGGAAAACGGACGAAGAGGCGGTCCTGAGAGTCATTAATGGAGCCGACTATATTTTTGCCGGGCACAGCCACGCCGACCATATCGGTGACATTCCATTCATTGCCAAGCGATTTGGATCAAAAGTGATTGGCTCCAGAACCACCACCAACATCGCGCTGACCGCGGGGGTGGATAAGTCACAGCTGGTGACGATACAGGGTGGAGAAAAGTTCGACTTTAAAGACTTTTCCGTCCAGGTCATAGAAAGCCAGCACGGCGTTCTGACGAGAGGCGGGCGACGACGACAACCAAAACCGCAAGAGATCCTAGAACCGTGGTCCGGACCTATCATGGGGAACGCTTTCGTCGAAGGAGGGAGTTACCTTTATCTCTTTACGTTTGGAAAGCACCGAGTCCTGCACCAAAGCACAGGTAACTTCATCGAAGAAAATCTAAAAGGCCTGCAACCCGATGTCGCGATACTTGCGGAGAACAGTAATTACGAATGGGCTACCGCCCTCAAGATTCTTCGGCCTAAACTGGTCATCGTCCATCATTTTGACGAGCGGCGAGCGCCGCTTTCGTGGGGGATTTCCAAGTCGAACATGAAACGGGCCCAGCGATTGGAACAGCAAGTTAAGTCGGTCGACGGGGAAATCAAAGTCATCATTCCTCAATTTTTAACGACGTATACTTTAGAATAGTCGGAGAACCAAAAAAGAGGTGAAGAGTATCCGTTACGATCGCGGAGGCGGGCATAGACTTTTTCATAGCGCGGGTTATTACTTGCAGGATGTCAAGGCATTTCTACATGATAAGCTAAATGTCAAATAAGAGAGAGGGTTGGCTTCATGCTGACTGTGGCACTTCGAACGATCACTGCAGGAGTCGGGCTACTACACAGAAGTCACCAGGAGGTGATCTGGCGATGGACACTAAAACTTACACCGGCAGTTGTCACTGCGGATGCGTCCGCTTCGAGGTGACGACCAATCTTTCGCGTGCGAGCGAATGTAATTGCTCAATTTGTCTCAAAAAGGGCTACCTGCATCACATGGTCCCGCCAGAGCGATTTCGTCTGATTGCCGGAGAGAGGGATCTGGACACGTATCAGTTCGGGACGTTTACAGCGCGGCATCTTTTCTGCCGGCACTGCGGTGTCGCGCCTTTTTACCGGCCAAGAGCCGATCCGACAAAATACATGATTAACGTGCGCTGCCTGGACGGTGTCGATCTCAGCACACTCCGGATCGAGAAGTTCGATGGTCGAAGCTGGGAAAGCAGGCCTGGTGCGCCATACACCGGGATCTGGAAAGATTGATCTTGATACTAGTGGAGCGGCGGCGGCGTAACTGCGGCTCCGAGTAGCGCAACGCTATTAGACAATGGCACGCGCTCAATTTCAGGTTTTGATCATTCCTTACCGCATTGCCAGCGATGGAACGCCTGAATATGCCGTGACGAAACGCTCCGACACGGATGCTTGGCAGTTTCTTTCCGGAGGAGGCGAAGATCATGAATCACCCCTTGAGGCAGCTCGACGCGAGGCCAATGAAGAGGGCGGTGTTCCAGGCGATTTAGAATTTCGTCAGCTAGATTCCGTTGCCTCGATACCTGTACACAATTTTTTGGCTCACAAAGAATGGGGCGAAGATATCTATGTCATTCCGGAATACTCATTCTGCGTTGACGTACGGTCACGCGATTTGTCTCTTAGTAAGGAGCATACTGAAACCTGCTGGCTGCCAGAATTTGATGTCAGCGCCCCTCTATGGACAGGCCAGAAATACCAATGATCAAGCGATGGTGGCGTTCACATTTGGACTGCTGTCACCACGACTACTGAACGCCTTGAACCTGACCCAGAGCAGGCAGCGAAGATAGAAGTTAGCAAGAGTGCTCTTAGGGAAGTCAATAAAGCCTTCGTGACGGAGGTGACAGCCTTACGCAGGGAAGTGGCTGACAAGCTTTATGGACCCAACCCAGTGAGGGAGGCGGATGTGGCCGCTCAGATCACGAAGATTGCCGACCTGCGGGAGAAAATTCTATGCGAGGGATTCAGGGTTGCGCTAGAGGTGCGGCAGGTGCTGAGGCCCGATCAGTTGGCAAAAGCTGCAGCCATCAGGCAGCAACTGCTAGAGATCCAAAGCGAAGTTCGCAGTCTCTATAACGAGACCCAGTAGTCTGGCTTCGCAAACAAAAAGAGGCAAACTTTCGAGCCCTAGAAGTTTGACTTTGGAGCTAAACAAACCCAGGAGATCCAAGATGGCAAAACGATCATCGCTCATTGCGCTTGGCTCCGTGATGGTCGCTTTCCTAAGTGGCTGTGCTCTCTCCCAAGTCCCTCCTCTGATTCCGCGAGAGGTCCTCTTCGGCCACCCCGATCGCACCAATCCCCAGATCTCACCGGACGGAAAATATCTTTCCTATCTCGCTCCGGATAGTAACAACGTAATGCAAATCTGGGTGCGCGGGCTGCGGGAGCGCGACGACAGGCCCTTGACCAGCGAAAAAATCCATAGCATTTGGCATTACACCTGGACATACCAGCCGAACAAATTGATCTTTGCTCAGGACAACGCCGGTGATGAAAACTGGGAGATTCACTCGGTCGATATTCACACCGGTGCGATAAAAAATCTCACACCCTACAAAGGTGTTCAGTCGCGCTTGGT
>DASTOD010000321.1:0-3278 GCA_035762645.1 Binatia bacterium
AGACGATTACACTCGTAGCGGGGACCACCGCCGGCAGCCAGTATGATGCTCACGCGCGCCTCATAGCGCAGCATTGGGGTAAACATATTCCGGGAAATCCGGATGTCATCGTGCAAAACATGCCGGGCGCCGGCTCTTTGATCGCGGCAAACCATCTCTACAATGTGGCAAAGCCCGACGGTCTAACTGTCACGTCAATCATTCCGGCTATTTATTTCAATCAACTCGCCGGACGCAAAGAGGTCCGGTTTGATTACTCTAAATTCAATTGGATCGGCAGCGTGGACCGCTCGGATAATGTCATCTATATGCGCTCCGATAGCCCGTTTAAGACCATCCATGACGTACGGCGCGCGGCGCAGCCGCCCAAGTGCACCGCCACGGGAACCGGCACAATCGGCCACTACATGCCAAAACTCTTAAATGAAACGATCGGGACGAAATTTGAAATCATTTTAGGTTATCCAGGCGGACCGGAAATGGATCTGGCGGTGGAAAAAAACGAGGCTCAATGCCGCGCGTTTACCCACGCGGCCTGGTTCAGCGGCGAGCCCTATCGGACGTGGCAGGCCAAAGGATTCGCTCATGTGTTGATTCAAACCGGAAAGAAACGAGATGAAAGATTGCTTCAGGTGCCGACCCTCAACGAGTTGATGGATGAGTTCAAGACCGAAGAGTTGGGACGCCGCTTGGCTAACGTGGTTCTTGCTTCCGGCGAGCTCGGTCGTCCCTACCTCTTGCCTCCTGGGATTCCCGCCGAACGGCTGAAAATTTTACGTGAAGCCTTTGTGAAACTGATGGTTGATCCCGCCTTTTTGGCCGACGTCAAACGGAGGGGTCTGGAAGTGGACCCCTCGACTGGAGAAGATCTCGAAAAGTTAGCGAAGGAAGTGATGGCCCAACCACCGGAGGTCATCGAACGGGTGCAAAAACTCATGGGGAAATGACATCGGCTGAAAGCGGCGAGGTGCGCATGAAAGTGAAAAAACATTCGTTTGGAGCCTTTGGAAGCACACTAGTGGCGACGTTAGCTGGATTTCTCCTTCTCGCAACCTTTTCCACGTCTGTCACGGCCCAACCTCATTTTTACCAGGGAAAGACGATCAGTGTCGTTCTAGGCACCGCGCCCGGGGGCTCTTCGGACATGATGTTCAAGTCCGCCCTTCCGTACCTGAAAAAATATATCCCCGGTGAGCCGGCCATTGTGCCTGAGTACATGCCGGGGGGCGGGGGAGTCAAAGCGGTCAATCATCTCTATAAGAATGTCCGGCCTGACGGGCTTATTATGGGAAACGTCGGTGGCGGTCTGGTATCGAATGCTGTGCTCGGAGAGCCGGGTGTGCTCTATGACATCAATAAATTAATCTATCTTGGCTCGCCGCACAGCCACTACCACTGGGTTTTTATGACGCGACGCGAAGCTGGTCTGGCGAATGTGGAAGCCCTCCGTTCGGCATCTGGAGTCAGAATTGGCGCTCAGTCGATCGGTCACTCCGTCTACATCGTCGGGCGACTCTTTGCCTATCTGATAGGCCTGAAGGACCCAAAGTTCGTCGTCGGCTATTCTGGACCGGAGCTTGATCTCGGGTTGGTTCAGGGAGAGTTTGACGCCCGGATCAACAACGCCGACACGTTGTTAAGACGGAACCCCGAATGGCTGGCCAAGGGAGTTGTTAACGTTCACTCCATTATGGAAGTCCCCAAAGGGCTCAAGCATGATCGCTTTGCGCGTTTGCCGGAAGTGGAGGAGTTTGCACGGTCGGAGAGGGAGCGGAAGGTGCTCGCGATGCTGCGCGCCTTCAGACAAGTTGGCTCGCAATACATTTTACCTCCGGGAACTCCTCCGGAACAGGTAAAAATTCTCCGCGACGCACTGGGCAAGACCTTTAAAGATCCGGCTTTTCACCAGGACTATAGAAAGCTTACCGGCGACGAAGCAACGCCTCTTATGGGGGATGACACGGAAAGAGCTGTAAGAGAACTCCCACGGGATCGAGAAATTGTCGAGCTTTTTAAAAAGATCGCCGCCGGGGGTCCGTTGCCGCCGCGGTAGACATTAAGATTTTTTGGGTTCTCGGCTTACGGTTTCAACTCGAAATCGAAACCCGGGACGCGCAACCCAAAAGCAGGAGGTGAGCCATGTCAGTAGTAAAACATCGGCTTTTGAAACGCCTGCTTCCGTTGGGAGCGCTATGGTTTTGTCTCTTTCCCCCACTCGCTTTTTCCCAAGTCCCCTTTTATCAGGATAAAACCATCACGATCATTCAAGGGCGCGAGCCGGGGGCTTTAGGAGACAATCGGGTGCGCGCTCTCGTCCCGTTCCTAAGGAAGTACATCCCGGGAAACCCGACCATTGTTAGTGAGTTTATGCCGGGTGGCGGTGGCCGAAAGGGCACTAATCACATCTTTCGAGCGGCCCGGCCGGACGGCCTGACCATCGGAAATGTGGGGTCCGGGTTAGTGGCTAACGCAGTCCTCGGCGAACCTGGGGTTCAGTACGATCTCGATAAATTGATTTATCTGGGATCGCCCAACAGCGTTACTCAGTACGTCTTTTTGAGCAAAAAAGAAGTTGGATTGAACGATCTAGAGAAGCTCCGCAGCCGTACAGGCATTAGGGTTGGCGGCCAAACCGTTGGCCACGACATATACATCAACGGGCGACTCTTCACCTGGATTCTAGGTCTCAGAGAGCCGAAATTCGTTCCCGGCTATTCAGGCACCGAGCTTGACTTGGCTTTGATGAGCGGAGAGGTAGACGCAAGGGCGCAAACAGCCGCCTGGCTTTTGCACCGAAATCCCGATTGGCTCGAAAAAGGGTTGGTGAACATCCACGCGATTCTTGAGATTCCTAAGGGGGAAAAGCATCCGCGCTTTGCGGATCTCCCAGAGCTTGAGAGCTTTGCCAAATCCAACAATGAGCGCCAGATACTAGCGATGTTTCGAGCCTTCAGGCTTGCTGGCTCGCCTTACATCCTGCCTCCCGGTACACCCAAGGAATTGGTCGAAATACTCCAAGACGCGATCAAGAAGAGCTTCAAGGATCCTGAATTCCACAAGGAATTTAAAAAGCTCACGGGAGATGTTCCCACACCTCTGATGCCCGAAACAATGGAGAAGTATGTCCGGGAACTCCCTAGGTCTCGTGAGATCGTCGCTCTGTTTCACAAGATCGCAGGCGCAGGACCTCTGCCTGCGCGGTAATAGCGATATTTGATTTAAGTTCAGGAAAAATCCGGCCGAGTGTAGCGCCTGCGTCGCAAGAGTAGCGGTGCTTT
>DASTOD010000322.1:0-2475 GCA_035762645.1 Binatia bacterium
CCGGTCGCTGGGTTCTGATCGTAGTTATGCGTCCATGAGACAAACTCATAGGGAGCCCACGCCATCGGGCTGTTTGGGTTATAACCCAAAAACCATGTCCCATCCCTCGGCGCCGTCGCTATCGGTTGCCATGTCATTCTGGCTTCTCCCAGAAAGGATTCTTCAGATTCCACACGTCGGAGAAAAAACACCAGACCCGCGTCGGCCCGTAGCCTAGGTCAACGACCCATGCCGGAATGATGTATTGAACGATACCAACCTCGATTCCATCTTCACGCATCGCATCGATCTGCTCCTGTGGCGCGTGCCAATTGACGACCCACCTTGAACTTTTGCCCCGGACTTCGATTGTTGCCAGCGGCATCCTATTTCTCCGGTTCCCGTTCTTCGTGAAGGACGCAGCCGAAGTCGGGGGCGGTCTCTAGATCGGCTTCTGAAGGTGTCACCCAAGCCTCACTTCTATTGTTATACCACGGCCCCTTGACGCGCCCGCAGGTTACGCCGTCCCACCACTTGCACGTCCTGCACTGTTTCATTGCGGCGCTCCACATGCGCGCATCAAGCGCTCGTCCATCTTGTCGAGGCGGATTGAAATTCTCCTGCGAAACCTCGCCATCACCGCAGCCAACCCGCTACCAGGCGCCGCCTTTTTCACCGACCGAACAAAATCCCCAATCCGCATGTCGGCCTTGAGCGAATTGCATTCCGCGCAGGCCGCAACGATGTTCTCGCTGCGATCCGCAAACCACCTTCGTTTCTTCCCAAACCTCGCCCTTGGCACCATGTGATCCGCCGTGACCGTGCGCATCGGCCAGCGGCAATAGAAACACCGACCATTCTGCGCCGTGGCCTTGTCGGAACGCGTTGCCTTCAGGAACGCATGGTCCAACTGATGCTGAAATCGCCTCGGCAAAATCCGATGTCTCATCGTTGCAACGCTCCCTTCACAGTCTCGACGATTTTCCGCGCCCGTTCGATTTCTTCCGCTGTCCGCTTCGGAATGGGGGCGGGGGCCTGTGCTTCAGCTTTCTCCCGCCGGATCCGCATCCAGAATTGCCGCTCGACCTCCCGCACCAATTCCGCAGTGGCTGGGACAAATACCGGCGACGCACCCGGAACCTGGCCGGTGAGATAGGCTTGCACCGCAGCCTCGATGGCAAACGCCGGCCTTCCCCTGAGACATGCCGAATAGATTTCTTCCGTCATCGCAGCGTTCATGTCGCCGCGCTCGGCAAATCTCAAACCCGTAAACAGCATAGCGATTGCCTTGCCGATCTCGCGGTTGCTGGCGGGCGGGAAGCCATTGCGGATTGCGTCCGGCGTGGCCCCGGAAGGCACCACGTAAAACCCGGTCGGCGTTTTTTCGATTTTCGCAAGTTCGTTCATGGCATCCCTTCCGCTGCTCGTCGCATCGCAAGCTCGGCAACAGTCGGCGGCTTGTTGCCATTCGGAGGCGGCCGCGTCATGCCTTGCGCGGTGCTGGCCATCCATTCGACATTGAACCCTTGCCAGCCGCGCGCGATCATTTCGTCGGCGGCGGCGTTCGGGTCCATCCATTCGGAAAATCGGCGAGCCAAGAGTTTCGCGGCGTGCGCAGAGAGCGGCTTGCGAAGGCGCTTGCGATGATCGATCACCGCGTCGGCGCGTTCGGCATCGAGAACGGCGAGCAGTTCGTCGCGCGGGGTTCTATTATTTTTCTGTTGGTCTGATTCTGTATCTGTCTCTTTATCTTGGGCCGTTACAGAAACGTTTCCTGAGTGTTTCGCGCGATAAGCCCTCACTCGCTCGGTGCTGCTGTCGCTCTTGAATTGCAGTTCATCCCATGCGACCGGGCACAGGTTTTCATCGATCAACCCAACCTCGCGAATGCGCCTGGCGATCTCCTCCAGTTCGCGAACCTGGACACCGAGCTTCACGGCGATCTTGCGGCGCTTCAATTCGCTGTCCGGTTCGTCAATCAGGCCGTCGCCCTTGAGGCAGCACAGGGCCACGAAATGCCAGCGGTCTTCGAAGGCGAGAAGGCGAATCTTCTCGTCATCGATCATGCGCAAGTAGAGGCGGAACCATGGAAGCGGTGCTGTCATTTTAGCCTCGCCTCAGCGTAGCGCAGGAATTCCATGTGATCGCGTGCGGCTTCTTCAAAAATGCGTTCGACTGACGTGCTCATTCCGCCTGCTCCGTGATGACGACTTCAACCCGGCCATGGGGCGGGGCGGGCTCGGCAAACATCCCGGCGTCGTCATCGATACGTCTGCGGGCCATCGCGGCGTATTCGGGATTGAGTTCGATGCCGATGCAGTCGCGACCTAGACGGTCGGCAACGAGTCCTGTCGTACCGGCGCCGAAGAACGGGTCTAGAACTGTGCCGCCGACAGGGCAGCCGGCTTTGATACAAGGTTCGATCAGCGCAGGCGGGAAAGTGGCGAAATGCGCCTCGGAGAACGGCTGCGTCGCCACGGTCCAGACGCTGCGCTT
>DASTOD010000323.1:0-2155 GCA_035762645.1 Binatia bacterium
CTTAGCCCGCCGATGATCCCTTGAGAGATCACCAATGCCAGTGCCGCGACGCCGAGCCAGCGCAGCCAGTTGCGCCGCTCGCGAAACCAAAGAATCAAAGCCAAAACAATCGTGAGCAATCCAACGCCAGACGCGACCAAGCGATGGCTGTGCTCGTAAAAAATGTCGCCCGCCATTTTCGACCATGGGTAGAGAAACATATTGTACCCGAAGGTCGTCGGCCAGTCCGGCACAGCCAGACCAGCGCCTTTACCCGTGACCAGGCCGCCGACGAAAAGTAAAGGCAACGTCGCGCAGGCAAGGACTACAGCCAGTCTGTGCGGCCAGACCGAAGCACTCGGGATTGCAGTCTTTACAAAACTTCTTTCTACTTTCATCTCAGTGTGAGCGAGCGGCCGCGGCGCCGGTTCCGAGATTCTTGTTTTGCGGCAACCAGTCCTCTTTCACTTCCGGGGAGCTGTATTCATAAGGCCCGCGGTAAACCACCGGCTGAATCTCAAAATTGCCGTGCGGCGGCGGCGACGACGCGCTCCACTCCAGAGTATTGGCCTGCCAGGGGTTGCGCTCCGCCTTCTTGCCGATGAATAAACTGGCGATGAAGTTGTACAAAAAGAAAATCTGCGAGGCGCCGAGGATCAGAGCGCTTGTGGTAACAAATACGTTCCAATCCTGCATCGGCTGGATAAACTCATACTGGAGCGGGTTGTAGATCCGCCGCATGTGACCGCCGACGCCAAGAAAGTGCATAGGGAAAAAAGTCAAGTTGAAGAAAATGTAAGTCAGCACGAAGTGGATCCTGGCCAGCGGCTCATTCATCATGCGACCGAACATTTTGGGAAACCAGTAGTAGACCGCCGCAAAAAGCGCGAAGATGATTCCCGCGACGACGTAGTGAAAGTGAGCGACGATGAAGTAGGTGTCATGGATGAATATGTCGACCGGCGTGGAAGCCATGAAGATTCCGCTGAGACCGCCGATCACGAAATTCGAAACGAATCCCAGCGCAAAAAGCATTGGCGAGGCAAAGCGGATCGATCCGCCCCAGAGCGTGCCGAGCCAGTTGAAAGTCTTGATCGCCGATGGCACGGCGATCACCATAGTCGTCATCATGAAGGCGGTGCCCAGGAGCGGATTCATGCCGCTTACGAACATGTGGTGGCCCCAAACGATCCACGAAAGAAAGGCGATCGCGATCATTGAAAATGCCATGGCATGATAACCGAAGATCGGTTTGCGCGAAAAAGTCGAGAGGTGATCCGAAGTCACCCCCATCGCCGGAAGGACCAGCACGTAAACTTCCGGATGGCCGAAGAACCAGAACATATGCTGCCACAGCAGCGGCTGCCCTCCCCCTTCGGGCAGGAAGAAGTTCGTCCCGAGCGTGCGGTCGAACAGCAGCATCGCCAGGGCAGCGGTCAGCACTGGCAGGGCCAGCAGCAACAGGATCGCGGTGATGAACAGGGACCAAACCGTGAGCGGCATGCGGAAGTAGCTCATCCCCGGCGCTCTCATGTTAACGATCGTGGTAATGTAGTTGATCGAGCCCATCAAAGAAGAGGCGCCGAGAATCATCAGGCTGATGATCCAGAGGTTTTGTCCCCAATCGACGCCGGTATACTGGGCCTTCGCCGACAACGTCGCATACCCCGTCCACCCCGACGCCGCGGGCCCGCCGGTAACGAAGAACCCGGCCAGCATCACGACGCCTGAGACCGCGCCGACCCAGAACGAAAGCATATTCAATTTCGGGAACGCCATGTCCCGGGTTCCGATCATCAGCGGAATTAAAAAATTTCCGAAGCAGCCCACCATGATCGGCATTACGACAAAAAAGATCATGATCGTCGCATGCATCGTAAACAGAGCATTATAAGTGTTGGGCGGAATAATCCCCTCGTACATGTAGGGCTCGGGAATCCAGCTGAATCCCGGGACGGCGGTTTCCGGCCAGGCGAGATTCCACCGCACCATCATCGCGAGAATTCCGCCGATCAAGAGCATAAAGAGGCCCAGGAACAAGAACTGACGGCCGATCATTTTGTGGTCCGTTGAAAATACGTAGGTACGCCAAAAGCCCAGCTCTTCGTGGTGAACATGCGCCCTATGGGCTAAGTCAGCCGCTACGGTTTCGCTCATTTTGAAAAACCTCCGTTAT
>DASTOD010000324.1:0-9279 GCA_035762645.1 Binatia bacterium
GGATGAAGCCCGGGCTTACAAGGCCCTGGGTCGAGGCGGCGGCGGTGCATAGAAACAGCGCCAAAAAAAGATAGACTCGGGCCGGAAACCGTGTTCCGACGTACGAGGTGATTTCGTTAGTCCACAATCGTAACAAGTCCGTTATCTCCATCGACACACACGGTTTTGCCTTGAGGGATCCGTTCGGTCGCGTTTTCCACGCCCACTAGTGAAGGAATCCCGAACTCACGGGCAATGATCGCGCCGTGAGAGAGCATGCCGCCCCGCTCGAGGACCAGGCCTCGGATGAGAAAGAAGAGCGGTCCCCAGCCCGGATCGGTCTGCCGAGCGACCAGTACGTCTCCCGGCTTCAAGCGCCTGGATTCGGAAATATCGCGAAGAATGGTCGCGCGCCCGGTTGTCTGACCGCCGCAGGCGCTGGTCCCGGCCAGTTTGGCGGAGCCTAGGGAATTTCGTTGCTCATCTCGCTCGACCGGCGAGCCGTTTGGCATCGGCAGATAGACTCCTGCGGTAATTTCGACCGTGTCCGGTGGGCTCAGCGTGCTGAACCGGGCGTGCTCTCGCTTGCGCATCGCCGCCAACTCTCGGGTCTGATCGGGGAACATCGCGCCGCCTGAGAGCAGCTGGTCCAAGTCCTGGTAGGTGAGAAAGAAGACGTCATCGCGATTGGTCAGATACCCCAGGGTCACCATTCGCTCGCCGATCACGAGCGCGATCCGCCGGCAGCGGCTGTAGAGCAGCGCCTGCTTCAAGCGGGCCCGCTCCCGCAGCGCGATCGAGCGGTGCGTCCAGCGGAGCAAAGTCCGCGCGATCTGGGCCTTGCTCACAAACGGAACGAGGGTCAGCCATTTTCGTTTGGAAAGGATCGAGAGAATCTCGGCGGTTTTCGCGGCGCGGTCGGCGTCCTGGCGGCGGATCACCTCGGCAGGCGAAGCGCCTTCCACTTCGATGTAGCCTTTGATGAGATCGAGCAGGTCGATCGGGTTTTCTTGAAAGCTCGGCACCGTGAGCATCAGCTCGCCCGAGATGCGAAAGCCCCAATGCTCGACGAAGTCGCTAAGCTCTCTACGAAATTCACTAAACTCCTCGTTCTCGTAAAGAGCGCTGGCAATCGCCGCGCTTTCCTTCGTGCGAAATAAAAATTTCAGCGCGGGGTCTTCCTGAACCCGACGAGACAACTCCCAGATCTTGAGCGCTGGAACGCTGCTGACGACGTCGCGGAGGCCTTTGAGGAGCGTATTGTGGAGGGAAGCCTCATCGGACTCTGGAAACTCCCGGTTGATGAACCGCTTGAGCATCCCGTAAGAAACCATGGAGGCGGCGTCGGCCAGCGCCGCGTGGTTCCAACGATGAAAGCGGATTTCGAGAAAGCCGCGAAAGTCGGTAAGCAGATCGTTCAACGATCGCTCCTGCAGGCGCTCTGGACGGGTGCGTTCGCTATATTCCGAGACGATGCGCTCGAAAGTTTCGACGCCTTTCGAGAGCGACAGGTATTGCTTGAGTGTCTTCAGCGCCATGAAACAGAGCTCCAGCCATTCGGCCGGCCGTCCACGGCGGCGCTCTCGTCGCTTTCTCCCGGCGTCCGATGGTTCTCCGGTTTTTTTGGTGCCCACGAAGTTGTTGAAGTCATCGACCCACAGCTCGCCGAAAGGAACCGAGCGCAGAGCCCAATGAATATTGGAAAGATTGTAGTACATGCGGCCGAAATGGACCCCGATGATGTTGCGCAACTGATGCTCCATGGCCCATAGCCGCCGGCGCGCGATGCCGAACCCAGCGCCGAGGTTTCGGAAATAGTGATAATAGCCGGCGGAAGCGATCGAATAGAGCAGCGGCGATATGGGCTCGGGGAAGTTCTCGTTTACGTTCGCGTTGGACCAAATGACCAGCGGCCGCCCTGAAGGCGATTGGGAACCGAGGGTAGCGGAGGCTGTGATCGGCCGCGACTGCACAATGAAGAGCTGGCCGCTCTCGTCCACGGTCCATTCGATGTCCTGAGCGCCGCGGAATTGCTTCTCGAGCTTCATCCCGGTCTCGGCCAATCGAGCGATCAGGTCGTTGCCGAAGAGCAACGCTTCGTCCTTGGGGTCACACGGCTGATCGGGAGAAGTCTCTCTTTTCCAGGTTAGGTCGGTGCGTGAAATTGTGAAGCGCCCCGGATTGACCCGTCCCGAAACGAGAGCCTCCCCGTAACCGCAGCAGTACTCGACGACCAGCCGATCGTCATCTTTAGCGGACCGAGCCGGAGGTTGGGTAAAGAGAACTCCCGAGATTCGCGACCGCACCATCTGCTGGATAACCACCCCCATGCCGCGAAGCTGAACGCGGCGGGCGAGTTGATAGAAAAGAGAGCGTTCGGACCAGTAAGAGCTCCAGCAGGAAAGCAGAGCCTGTTCGAGTTCTTCGCTCGAATCGATGTTCAAGAAAGAATCCAACTGGCCGGCAAAAGAGGCCTCTCCCGAATCCTCTCCCACCGCCGAGCTCCGCACGATCAGAGTCGCCCCCGGAAGGACTCGAGCGCGCCACAGAGCGATCTCGTCTCGTATGCCCACGGGGATTTTGCCGCTGCGGATCAGCGCCCGGACGGCTTGAGAAGTTTGCCGAAGCCGATCGGTGCAGGCGGGATCGAGATTCTCGCACATGGTTTTTATTGCGCGCCGAAAATCGTTGTGATCGAGAAATTCCTGAAAGGCATCATCGGAGAGCACGAATCCGGGCGGGACCGGAAAGCCTAGCCGCGACATTTCCCCCAGGCTGTAAGCCTTGCCCCCCACGCTTCGCGGGTCAGCGGCGTCGGCAAGGAAACAAGCATAAGATTTGAACATAGGCGCGACAGCTCGAGCATGGGCATTCATATTGACGCTCCCGATTGATTGCGGTTTTGCAGCAGGAAAACTTCGCCGCGGAGTCGTTTTGCTTCTCTCACCCAGCGCCACCAATGGACCTCGTTTTTCGGCGCGTACGGGATCTTTGTCAGGCAATAGCCAGGCACAAAAGGGTACATGTGGTGAAGCTCGTGCGCATCGAGGTTCAGGAGCACGCACGCGGAGAACCAGCGAGGAAATTCCAGCGATCGGGTAAAGGGCTCCTGGCTGAGCGGCGGATAGGGCCGCACCTTGTCGCCGCCGCTCCGATATAGCGGCATATGCGTGTGCTGGCTGAGCAGCAGCAGATCTTGGAAGATAAGCGTGAGTAAACATCCCACGCCGAAGAGACGAACAAGCGTGCTCACCCCGAGCCAGTAGACCAGGCAGGCATAAATCGTTAACAGCCCTGCGATATTGCAAAAAAAGGTTAGTTGCTGATCGGGCCGTAAAAAAAGGCTGCGTAGACGGCGAAAGTTCCAAAAATTCTGGACCCGATAAGCCACCGAGAAAAGCGGGATCCAGAGCTTCCAGCAGACATGGATGATGGCCGTTTTCGTCTTGTCGAATTTTTCCGGCAAGAGGAGAGCCGTGGTGGGATCGAGATCTTGCCAGCCCGTCCACTTGTGGTGCTGGCCGTGCATGGCTTTCCAGCACAGGAACGGGATGAGACAGAAAAGCGAAGCCAGGTGGCCGGCATAGCCATTGAGACGCTTGCGCCGAAACAGGGTCTCGTGGCCTGACTCGTGAAGAATGACAAACCCCTGAGTGAGGGCGACTGCCAACAGAATCTGGCCGGTGAGCCACGAAAGTAGGTTCTCGCTCGTAGCCAGCGCCACCGAAAGTGAGAAAAGCGCAAGGCATCCGCCGACGAAGAGCGCTCCTATGGAATCGCGCGGTTTTAAGCCGGTCAGGAGCACGGGGGAGGGAGGAACTTCCGCGGCTTTATTTGTTGCGGCACCGGGTGTGGTTTTTATCGGCGTGCTATCCATGTTTCAGCGGCTCCACAGCACGAAGACCAGGAAGCTGGGCGCTGCAACCAATAAGCTGTCGAAACGGTCCATGACCCCGCCGTGCCCGGGCAACAGGGTGCCGAAATCCTTGACGCCGTGCAGGCGTTTGACGAGTGAGGCCGCGAGATCTCCGGTCAATGCGGCGATCGCCAACAACAATCCGACGAAAGGCGCCTGGAGAGTGGAAAGATCCGCTAGAGATCTGAAAGCGAAAGCCGTCAGTATGGCGGCAGCCAGTCCACCGAGGGCTCCCTCCACTGTCTTATTGGGGCTGATTCGCGGTGCCAACGGCAGGCGACCGATCGACTGCCCCGTCAATTGGCTGGTGCCGTCGAAGGCAGCAGTGACGAGGTACACAAACAAGATCTCGCCGCTGGTCGATTGTTGGGAGAATCGGACGGCGGCATAGGCCAACAGGGAGTAGAGGCAAAAGATCCAGATCGTGTGCCGAGAGCGTGCCGGAGGCCGCCCGTTGCTGAGAGTAACGCGGAGCAGCTCGTGCGCTCCGACGATCGCCACAGCGGTCATAAAGGCGGCAAAGTAAAATGGCCCGGCGATCGCGATGCCGATGATGGCGTGGACGACCACAAGGTATGTTAAATACTTGATCCAGCGCCGCCGTTGGGTCTCGGGGTCGACCGAACGGCCGGAGCCATAGAGGCAAATGCCGCCGAGAACAAAACTTCCCAAGGTAAAACTTAAAACGGCCTGAATCATGGATGCACCGTCGCCCCCCCGATGCATCGAAGCCTACGGGGCAGCACCTCAACTTTCAGATTGGTGACTTCCGGGTAGATCTCGCCGTCGATCATCAACTCTTGCGGGCTGGGCAAATCTACGATCAGAAATGCTTCGCGGCGGATCAAAGCCGGCGCGTAAAAGTTCCGGCGTGAAAGAATCGATACGTTGTGAGCGACCTGCTTCACAAAGCCGGCGTTGAGTTCCATCACCTCGAGCGTGCCGTCTTGAACGGAAGCATTCGGGAAGGCGGGAAAGTTCGCCACATGGCGAGTGTTGTTGATCAACAAGCCGGTGAGCCAGTAGGACTCGCGCGGCGCGTGGCTATGGCGAAGTTGAACAGCAAAGCGCTTTTGACAGAGCGCTTCGAGCGTCGCCGCGACGGGATAACAAAACTTGCCCAGGCGCTTGAGCCGCTGTTCCGCTATTTTCGTGGCGGCCACCGGATAGCCGAGAGCCACAGTGCTCGCGGCCATGGATTGCCTCTCCAGTCCTTCCCCGTCCTTGAATGACACACGCATCAGATCGATCGAAAGCCACCGGCCGACTCGGACCGCCTCGAGTGCGGCTTTCATCGTGTTTAAACCGAGATCACGAGCGAGCGAGTTTCCCGTTCCCGCCGGGACGATCGCCACGACGAAGTCTCGGCCATCGAGACCTCGCAAGACTTCATGCAGCGTACCGTCGCCGCCGACGACCAGCAGGCCCTCTATGCCGTCTCGGCTGCGAGCCAACTCCTCGGCGTGTCCGGGATGTCGGGTGACGATGCAGTTCGAAGTGATCGGCCGGAGCGCGCCGATCATTCGTGCCATCTCGCCGTCGTTTTTTCGGCCGCCGCTCTGTGGATTTATGATCGCCAGCCAGTTCATGTCGGTGGATTACACTCCGAGTCATCCAAGATCGGGTCTGGGTTTCTTTTGGCCTGGCACTTTGCTTTCGCCTTTTCACCGTCCCTCCGGCCGCGAGCCAAACAGCGATGGGCACGAGCAAAGTCGCCGGCGCAAAGAGCGCCCATGATCGACAGCTCGCCAGCGAGGCAGAGGCCGGCGCAAACCTCCGCCAGCGCCTTTGCCTTTCCAGTACCGGCCAATCCCATGATCCTAAGGCAGGCTTGCTGGCTCGGTAGCCCGGTACCGCCGCCCACGGTGCCGACGATGAGATTAGGGAGGGTGACGGAGGCATAGAGCTCGCTTCGGGCGGTAAGCTCAAAACGGGTGACGCCCACGGCGGCTTCGGCGACGCAGGCGACGTCTTGCCCACAGGCGATGAAAAGCGCCGCAAGACCGTTTGCATAGTGGCCCTGGACGCCGATGGTGCCGCTTAGCACTCCGCCCATCGCTCCGAGCAGCCAATGCTTCACCATCTGTTGGGGAGTGGCGCGAAGCCGGCTCTTGACGAGGCTTGAAGGCACGATGACTTCGGCCGTGACTTTCCTGCCTCGGACCGAGACAAACGACTGCGCGCTGGCCTTTTTATCTCCGGAGAAATTGGCTTCCACCGAAGAATACTCGGGGCGGACAGGCGAGTGATCGCGAATGTAGGAACAGATCGCGTCGGTGGCGATCGTCACCATGTTTTGACCGGCGGCGTCGCCGGTGCTGAACTCGAACCTTAGATAAACATGGTTGCCTTCCACAGTGACCCACGTGTTGATGAGCTTACCGTGCCGCGTTGTCGCCTCGGCGGCGCGCTTGAATTCCTCCTGTTGCGACACCGCCCAAGCAACGAAAAGGCCCGCCTCGCGCAAATCCTTGAAAACGAAGCCCGGGGCGCGGCTGACTCCTTCGTTCAGAAGCATCGCCGTGCATCCACCAGCTGCGCTGATCAGTTGCGCGCCCCGGCTGTAGGAGGCCACCAGGGCGGCCTCGGTGGTCGCCAGGGGAACGTAGTAGTCTCCCTGGGCGAAAAGCCCGTTGACCCGTAGCGGCCCGGCCACGCCCACCGGAATCTTCGCGGTCCCGATAAAATTCTCGATATTGGGGCGGTAGTGCTCCATTTCGTTTAAGGTCATCGGGTCTGAGAGAGCGCGGCGATTTTCGGGAGCCGATCCCAGCACTTGCCAGTGCCTCTCGAGAACTTCTAAGTTGAGGCAGCGTCCGGCGGGAATTCTCGGCGATGGCTTTTCGAGTTTGGGCTCGAGCCGTTGTCTCAGTTCATCCACGCTGTGAGTCCGTAAAAGGTGGCTTATATAGTTGCGAGTTCGATCGGAATTGGCCAGCATGAATCACGCTCCCGCATGACTGCGTCGCTTGAGTTCCCCGACGGCGGCACCCGCACCTCAATCCTCTACCGTCACGGGAGAGGAGGCTAAAGGCGGCCGTCCCGGACGTTGATCAGTTTGAGGAGGTACAACTCGTCCTTTTTCGACCGGGCAGCAGCCGGCGATTCGATTCAGCTCGTCGAGGACGAAAGTCCCGCTCTCCAACAATTCCTTGAAGTCTTTGACGAGCCGGGAGGCCGTCAGCCCCGGGATAATGTAATTGTCGACCATAAGCGTGCACTTGAGGACCCGTCCGGCCGTAATTGCATTCCCTTGCACCAGCGGTTCAGAGCGCGTGCCGCCGATTCCAAAGGCGACGCCCAGCGGAGCGATAGGAAACATGTGCTCGCCCCAGTCGCCCTCCAAAAAGGTCACGCCGCAGGTGCCGATATTGCGGATGTAGAAATCGGGGTCGCGCGTCATGCGCCACTGAATGAGGCGGATCTTCCACAAGGGCATCCGGGCGAAGCGTTCGAAGCGGCGGATGGCAAACGAATGATCCGGGTCACATTTCTGATAATTCGCCAAGTCTTGCTGGATCTCGGCGAGAGACTTTTTTGCCGCATTGCGCACGGTGCCGATGAACGTCATGGGCCGATCTCCGATCATTCGGGTGATCGGAAGATTGACATCGACATTTTCGAACTGGACGATCCTGAGGCCGAAGAGTTTTTTAAAAAGCATCGCGTTGGCCTCGGGGTTGCGCTGGATTGCCAGCGCGGTGGCTTTGACGTACAGCGGAACGTAAGTGATCGGCCGGACTCTTCGGGAATATTCCTTCCGGTAGCGTTCCAGCGAGTCGTGATCCACGGAAAAAGTTCCGTAGCCGAGGCAGTGATGTCGCTGCGCCCGGGCCTTGAAACAGTAAACCGCCGCCTGTTCGCCGAAGACATTGCGGTTTTGGCGTATCGCATTGGGCGTTTCCATCGTTAAGCCTCCTCCGGGATGACGCGGCGTTCACTCTCGGACTTCGTCCAAAGGCTGAATACCCGGCGCTTGAAGGGCGCCTGGGTTCGCTTCATCAGTCCCGGGAGCTGCCACAAATGCGCCGGTAGGCCGAGCTGGCGGGCGGCCCAGATTTCATTGGCATTGACCAGGAGCGACACCAGCGCGCTGCACGGCGCCGCGAGTAGTAGCGGTGCCCACGACAGCGGCCACCCGAGCTTGGTTCGCTCCAGGATGATCGCATCGAAGGTGAGGTGGCGCGACTCGTCCAGCGCATGGTAGGCCCAGACCTGGCGAATCAGGCTCTCCTTGCGACGGATCTTGCCTTGCACGATTTGGTGGGCATGGAGGGTTACCTGCTCGCCGAACCGAAAAAAGGTAAACGTCACGTTGCTTCTGAGCTTCCTGCCGGGAAGAGAGTTCAACAGCCGGAAGATCCATCGGAGGACCCGATCCAGCGCCAGGACCGGGAGCGGCTTGCACTCTCGCATGGTGGCCTGGATCTGCCGGGCGGCCCGCCTGAACATCGTGGCGTGGTAGCTCTCCTCCTTGATAAAGTGATCCAGGTATTCGCGGAAGGCCTCCGACGCATCGGTCTCGTGCAGCTTGATCAAGGCGGTGAGCGCATAGCGCTCCAACAACTCGGAAAAAATCATCAAGTTGACCTGTTGGTATTTGACGAACATGATTCGTCCGGCGGCGTCCAGACCTTTATCCATGCCGGTTCCTTCGAACAGGCTCCAAGAGGAGTAAAGCGATTCGTATTCGCCGTCGGTCGTCTCAGCGTCCCAGTCGATATCGGTCTGGGGAACGAACGAGCGGGTCAGCGATGCTCGGTTGAGTCGCTCCAGAACTCTCTCGTCATGCGCGTCTAATTCGTTGTCTGTCCGCATCTTCGCACCTCACGTCGATCTCCCTGGCCTGGATTATTCACCAGTCGTCAAGGGACGAGCCCTCCGCGAGCTTCTCGGTTTCGGGTCTCGGGTCTCGTGTTTCGCGTTGGTGGGGAGGAACTCGAGACTCCAAACCCGAAACGCGGAACTGCTTAGGTGCCTTCGATCCTCCAAGCTCATCCCTTGATCGACGCTGTGTCGTGGTCTTTCCTGGAAGCATGAGCACTCCGGGTTACGCGCCTGCCGGCAAAGCAAAGTATTCCTCGACTTCTGTTTGCATCTCCTGGTCGGAGGCATCCCGTCGGGCGCGCTGGAGCTCGCGATAGTGCCGCTTGCGCCAGGTGAAAGCGTCGGCGTTCCAAGTATCGCGCCAGAGCTCCATCACTCCTTCTTCCAATTGTTCCACGGACATTTTTTTCGGGCGGAAGTTGATGTCAAAGAGCGTGCAGCGGTCCCAGGCACCCGGATACAACAACCTTCCCTCGGCCATCAGCCGCTGATACAGCCGCGTTCCAGGAAAGGGAGTGAGCACGGTGATCTGCACCTCCAGCAGCCGCGAGCGCTCG
>DASTOD010000325.1:0-4551 GCA_035762645.1 Binatia bacterium
TTTTTTGTTCCTTCTGGTGCCCGAAATCACGCTGGCTCAAGCCTTTGGCGACTATGGCAGGGCCGTCGGCGGAGCGATGCCGCGGCAGGGGGGCGGGGGTTCCACGGGGGCGCCAGGCGGACCGGCGAAACATACCGACGCCGGCGGATTTCAAGGCACGAGAGGTGTCGGCGGACGGGCGATCCCATCTCTATTGATCGTTGCGTCAAAGCAGGCTTTTCTCTACCCGCGGCAGGATGATGAAACCGAACAGATCGAACAGCTTCACGAAGGCGAAACCGTCGTGCCGATGATTCAAACTAAGGGCGGTAACGAGTGGTACATGGTCAAGACCCAGAAGGGTACGATGGGTTGGATAAAGTCTTCCGATGTCCGAGAGCAGAATACGAAAAAATAGCTGCGAATCACCACCGGTCGATCGATCTCCGGGGCTCCTTGATGGTAGTCGGGAAGACTGGCCGATCGGCAGATTTTTGTCAGCACATGGACAAATTTGTCAGGAAAACACCCGCGACCGTTCAACTCGATCGGCTGCGTTTTGGAAGACCCGGGATCGAAAAGCGGCTCCAAAATCTTACGCCAACGCAGTTTCGAGCTTAAGTTTCATGCCCTAGCGAGACTCGGAACCCGAGCTCCGAACCAGTGACAGCGCCTATGAGGCTTTTCGGTGCTGTCCAACCAATGAGTGGCACAAAAACTGCTGCAGCTAGATAATCATGGACCGTCATTCATTTCGCTCTAAGAAAATACTCAAACCCGACGTGCCGCCGCCAATTGCGCGGGTGGCACGGCAAGGTTTTCTGGTCGCCAGCATCAGCGTCCTGTGCGTAACTGCAGTGATCGCTCTCGCTTTGTTGGTTCTTTTCCGCTCGTAAGCGGCAGTCTTTGATCGAGACGTATTCGCGATAGCATCCGTTGGCCATATCCGTTTCTGATCGCGCCGAGACGCGAAGCACGCACGGATTCCTTGGCCCATCCCTTCTTCGCGGTCGCTTCGCTTCATGCGGGGGGTACGTCGATCGAAAAGTTCTCTTTGCCGGGTTTTCAGCTGGCTGTGGACGCGGCCGTTGTTGCGCTATTTCGACCGTAAGGCTAATCGACGGTAAGCCGTTTTAGAACGGAGTCATTGCCGATGACATGGTATTCTACGTAGTCGATTAAACGCCTGGCGGCGGAGAAATATTTTTGTAGTTGCTGCGGGGATGCGAGGGCTCCACCGGTTTGCGCGTTATTTGCGCGGTTCAGGAAGCGACACGACTCCACTTCCTGCACCAGGTTCTTGAGCGCCGGCGGCAGAACCTCCCAGACGCCCGTCGCCTGGCAAAGGGAGACGAGTTTTTTGTGATCATGCTTCGGCGGTATCCTGCCATGAGATTCGATTAACGCCGCCTTGATGGCCTTCTCTATCGCATCCGCTAAATGATCGATTTCCGTCGACTTCGGGTGGGGAATATCCGCTGATAATCTTATTTTGTCGCGAGCTTCGCGCAGCCATGGGTCTGCATAAAACCCCATGAAGTCCTCCCAGTGCGATATTACGGCCTATGATAAAGGGCTCTGTCCTGATTATCAACTAAGATAAAAACCTCGGCGCAAGCAACGGCGGATAGCACAAAAATAAAAATAACCCCGGGTTACCGGGGTTATTTCCGCACGTTCGATGCGCAATGAGAAGTTTTACGCTGCGGGACGGGCTCTTTGCGCTTCGACCAGCGGGCGATATTTGGCGTTGAGCTTCATCCAATGCTCGGCCCGCCGTTTGGCTTTTGCCAGCTCGGCGTCAGGAAAATGGAGGAACGGTACACGCGTGGGCCCAACTTTACAGTAATCCGCGAATTCAGCCGGCCGTTTGTTACCCGCACCGGGAACCGGCCTGCCGCCACTGCCGTCACCGATGATATCGTCGATCGCCTCCACGGCTTTTTCGTCTTCACCGCGCCTGACGACGTCCAGCAAATAGAGGATCGGCCACGGGCCCATCCAGACTTCGGTGGACCAACAACCGGCAGCGCCGAGCTTATAGTATGGATAGAGTTGTGTCTGGTTTACAAAGACGCTGATTTTTCCCTTGACCATTTTCTGCAGATTCATAAACGCCTGGGTGGTTCTGTGGCTGTCCTTCATACCGATTATGTTGGGGCTCTTGACGAGCTCCTTAAAAGCGGAAACCGGGAGCGTGAATTTGTGATTTTCCGGGTTATGGTAAATGAGGATGTTGAGCTTTGGAAAGAGTTCGGCTATGTCACGAAAAAATTTTATGGCATCGGGCACCGGGAGCTGTTCGTAGTAAGGGACGCCAAGCAGAACGCCGTCGGCCCTAAGCTCGGCGACGAAATTCATCTTTTGCACGACCTCTCTCGGATTCGGACTGGTACAGCCGATGAACAGCGGCACTCTATGCTGTACCGCCTCGACCGTCGCCGCCGCCAGGGTCTTAAACTCATCGAACAGTAAATTGTAGCACTCGCCGTAAGTTCCCGTGGTGGCGATATTATTGACCCCATCCTTGATGATTTTATCGACCCCCTCCTTGAGGTTATCGACCGCGATCGTTTGCGTGGCGCGGATGTTGACGGCATCAGATGTGGCAAAAGCTGGCATCATCCCAAGGACGCCACCCAGTTCATTCGCTGTTAACATGGGCATACCTCCGTTTACGGTAAGTTATCCGCTAGGGTAATTGACGGGTCTCTTGGATCAACTTCAGGGCTTTTGTTAACAGTTCCGGCGCCGACTTGTCAAATAGCAAACCCACACTTCCTGGCTTATGGCGTATGGTTCCTTTGGTTCTATCTATGTGCCATAAGCCCATCAGCCATATGCGATTTCAGGCCAGCGAATACTTTTTCTTTCTCATTCGTATCAAGGTTAAAAATGCCGAGACCAGCGCAACGGAATCTTTCGTGATGGAGGGGCATAATTGTATGATGGGCGTACTGCGGCAAAGCCACAGCTCTGACCGCACGCGGATATGGCAGCAGGCTTGCCTGAAATGGACGATCACGAGCTCCTCGCGCTTATTCAAGAGGGGAGCCGGGATGCCTTCGCAACGCTCGCGCGGCGGCATACGGAGCGGTTCTACCGTTTAGCCTACAGGTATGTGCAACAGAAGGAATCGGCGGAGGACATCGTTCAGGAGGCGTTCCTGAAATTGTGGGAAGATCCGGTGAAATGGAACCCAGAGCGGAACAGCAAATTCACCACCTGGTTTTATCGGATCGTGGTCAATCTGTGCCTCGACTGGCAAAAAAAGAAACGCCCGGTGGAATTGGACGAGACAGTGCCTGTCGCTGATCCGCGTGAGCCGCCGGATGAGATGCTGATGCGCGCGCAAGAACAAAAGATATTGGAAGAAGAGATTGCCGCTTTACCCGAACGGCAAAGGACAGCACTGAACTTGTGTTTCGACGAGGGGCTCACCAACCAGGAAGCGGCAGAAGTGATGGGACTAAAGCTAAAGGCGCTTCAGTCTCTGGTCATGCGGGCGAAAACGACATTAAAGGAACGCATGAAGGCGTATTTGTGAGGCGATGATGAGCGATATCCGTGATGACAAGTTGGAGCGGCTCCTCGAGTCCCGGCAAATCGAGCCCGCTGGTCCCGATCTGGCTGAGAGGATCGTGTTACGGGCGCAGGCGATCCCTCAAAAGCCAACGATGCCGCTGCTGCCTTGGTTGAAGAATTTGTTCGCGGAGCTTCACTTGCCCCGACCCGCCGTTGTGCTCGCCAGCGCCCTGATCTTGGGCTTTGTCGCCGGGTATAGCGCGCCGCTGGTTGTGCCGGCGGACACTGGCGACGGGGTCAGCGTGCAGACTTTTTTGTACGCTGACGAGGACATTTTATGAATAAAAAGGCCAAAATTTTGCTCGTGGGCTCCCTCATCTTGAATGTATTGCTCATCGGGGTATTGGCCGGATTCTTGCCGCAACGCTTCGAAGCCTCGTCCCGGCAGCAAAGACTGCAAAATGCGATCAAGGCTCTGCCCGAGCCGGTGCGGACGCGCTTTGGCGAAAAAATGGAGCAGATAGGCAAAGATGTCGAGCCGATCCGCAATCAGATCCAGGCTGCGCGCACTGAGACGATCCGCATTTTAAGCACCGAACCCTTCGACGAAGCTGCGTATGACCGCGAGGTGAATAAAATTAACCAACTTCGGGTGCAAATCGTCCAACAAATGGCGGCCGGAGTCAAAGAAGTCGCAAAAGCGCTGCCTTCTGACCAACGCGGCGAGTTGGCGAAAGTCCTGACTCGCCCGCCGCGGAACTGAGACCCCGCTCCTAAGGCCTCGGCCTCATGGCCCGCGGAGACTTTCGGCGCATCAATCGTAGTAACAAGGCAAGCACCCGTGCGGGAAAGGGCAAGCGTATGAAATTGAACATTAACCTACCGAAAACACCCCTCAACCAGCTGATCGCGGTTTTCGCGGTGCTCACCTTCGTTGGCGGCGGCTGGTATTGGTACGCCAGCGCGGCGCGAGCGCCCCAACGAGATGCGTTGCGTCCCATTGCTGTTACACGCGGCACGATCGAGGAGGTTGTCACTTCGCAGGGC
>DASTOD010000326.1:0-10377 GCA_035762645.1 Binatia bacterium
GCGAGCCTTTTTGAATTGGCCACGGTCAGATGGGAGCCTTCGGTTGCCGACTGGTGGGAGGCAGGGAGGCTTGTCCGAAACATCGGTGACAAGCAAGCCTGGGATGTACACAAGCGCCGAGACTTTCGAAACGATGCGTTGATTGCACTCACTGCACGACGCCACGGAGCAACCGTCGTTACCGCCAATAGTTCGGATTTCGAGTTGCTTCGATCCGAGCTGCGAATTTCGGTTCTCGCGGCTAAATGAAGACTCCGCGGCTCCGTTTATGGTCCGAATTCACACGTCCCGCTACGCGTCTCCGAAAATGGCGAGAGCTACTTCCCTTCTCAGACCTAGCCTAAACCGTTCGGAACGGCGGAGCGCGCCATCTCCTCGAACGAGATAGTACGCTGCGCCAGGTTGGCTCTCGAATGCACTACCGACAAAGTTCCAAAAGCTTTCTAGATGCGCTTGTTATCCATTTTTCTTTTAAAGTTCAAAATCCGGATCGATGATTTTGATAGCTTTGCGCAAGTTCCTGGAGCCCTTGGGCATCCGTTCAAGCTCAAGAAGGATTCGATCCCAATCCGGGGGATCAAACCACTCATATAAATGACCATCATCCTCTACATCCATAATATCTACTAACGAATCCAGGCGATGACGCCAAACAAGGACCGATTCTTTTAAGCTCTTTGATTCAAGGTAAGACCATAATAGGTAAGCGGCGGCAACAAGGGACACAACGATCAGAAGCGTCCAAAACAGCCAACTTCCGCTGGCAGGCCGAACAAAGATAAAAACGCCTAAGAGCGCCGCCCACAACAAACAGAGCCCGAACTGTGATTTAAGTAAATTGCGCATGGGCCAAGAGATGCATCACGCTAAGCTCAAGCTGGCGCTTTTGGCGATCGGTCTGAAATAAGGGTTTAGGGGTCAACGGACAAAGCCGAAATACCCGAACAAGAGTCCAAGGAAGGCCGCGACATATGGGAAAAACTGCAGGCCCTTGCCTTCAAAAATCAGCTTGGAGTAGCTTTGAACAAATCCCGGAAAAGCAATTAAGAGCACCCCCTTCATCAGGGCCAGCCAACCTAAGATAGTCACCAGAACAGTCCAGTCCTTACCCCAGATGTTGTGATAGTTCACTATCAGGAATCCAAGAATGACCGCCGTAAATCCCGTGAGGTATGTCAGCGCGGCGTTTTTGAATAAATCATCGAGAACTCTGCGATAGTGATCTCTGTTGAAAACTGCGCCCAGGGCCGCCGACAGATATACCACCGAAGTGATCTTGGCAATCAGTATGGATAGTTCCATTTCTTCTGCGCCCTAACTATCAAATTGAGCCGCCGTTGGGAACGACAAATGCGGCCAGCTCCTTCTGAGACGCATCTCTGGTCGCGCATCTAGGCAACGTGATCTGCTCGATCTCGCGCGTCCGGGCGGCTGGCTGGCAACATTTGCGGCAAAGCAGGCAAATTGACACCGCGCCACAAGAAAACCAGTTTCAAAAGGTTCCTGACACCTTTCTAGGCCGGTGATTTACAATCCTTCGCCAAGTTTGTTCTGAATTGTAACTCCGACGGGTTCCGGTCAGAACAGGAAACTGCCGAACGATAATAATGCCGCCGCGCAAACCCAATGCAGTAAGACCGAAGCAAGGATGCTCTCGGAACGCTCTCGCGCTATCCCGGACGCGATCCCGAAGGTGAGGGCACCCGCGGCAATGAGAAGCCCTTGACTCATTTGCAGCTGGCCGCTTGAGAAAATCAGGAACAGGAAAAGAGTGGCCGCGGCATAAAGCGCGCTGGAGATTAAAGTAGGCCAGGAACCCGAGCACGGGCCACCGTTTCTCTTTATCGGCAGGCGCAAAGCAAGACTTCCGAGAATCACACCTCGGAAAAGCAGCTCGGCTGCCACCGGAAGAAGAAGAGCCACGGGAGCGGTGAACTCGTAGAGGTTCTCGGGACTCAGCCGATGTCCTAGTGCTGTAGGGGCCCAGACTCCCCCAATCACGGCGCCAATTAATGCGCCGGGCAGCACGGTCAGCCAGCCGACACCGATTGGTACTCGCCAACCGTAAAGTCCCGGGCTTCCACGCGCTTTAAACCAGAAGAGAATTCCTACAGTGACGCTGAGGACTACAGCGGGCAAAAGCACCGGTTCTGCCGCTATATAGCCGCCATTGCGGAGCAGGTTGCCGGCAAATATGAGGGCCAGCGCAGGCAACAATGCGGCTACACCGAGGAACACTGCTCGTGGGATTTCGCAAACGACATCGGCAAGGGCCGGTTGCCGAAAAGCCTCTCGGACCGCTTCGACGATCTGAGTCGGGACCAGGCCCGTTCCATTGTTACGGGGAGAACCGCCGATCTCTGCGGCGCCGCCCCATCGGTTTTGGAAGCCACCTCTCACCACCGGGTCTAAGAGATTCAAACGTTCATAGGCTCGCTCAAGCGTTGCTGGAAGCATCCGATCTAGCTGATGCACCCGATAATTGGCTGGAGCATTTTCAAATATTAGTATTCCCAGCCGCTCTCCGTGAATCCGTTGGAGCTGCCGTTCGACTTCGTCCATGCCAGCGTCCGAACGGCAAGCAACGGCAAGGGATCCGTTGGCGATTTCGGCTCGTGCCAGTTCATCAATTTCATGCAGCCCGTCGAAATCCTTCGGCGCATAGATCAGTTCGTCGACTAGACGCAGTCGGTCGGCAATGCAGTCCAGAAGTTCGATTTCCGTCCAGCGTCCATCCGCGTCAGGCACAATCTCCCGCTGCCGTAACGCTTTCAACATTGCGAAGGTTGAATCGAGCAGGTCTGGCGGAAGCGCGGCTAGATCGTGCAAATCAAGACCGTGAGCGTCGATAATCCCTTCGAGACGGAACAGCGGCACGACCTTGGCACGAACTTCAGAGTCACCGTTAAGACGGAGGTGGTTTAAGAGCACCCAGAGGGCGAAAACAGTATCTAGGTCAGCATCGTTTGCCAATACTACCCAGTCGCGTTTGCGAAGGTCGAGATTCTTGCGAACCAAGATTAGAGCCTGCTCGCATGTCGCCAACGATTGAATGCACCCCTCACGGTGGTCGAGGTTGTAGATCTCTTTCTGAGCGTCGACGAACGGGTCGCCCTGCGCTGCGCCATCGAGAAAAATGGTCCCCGGCGGGTACTTACGGGCCTGCTTGGCAGGTATCGCTACTCCGCGCACCACGGCGCGGATCGTAACCGTGGGCGCTTCCACACACCTGAGGATCCGTCCCTTGGCGTCCTTTCTGACTCGATACCGATCAGGGATCACGGAAATCTTAGCCCTCTCCGGTGACGACCCATAATGAGGGGAACGAATTCCAAGGTCCCAATTATCGCTACTCGGGACCGATCTCGGCTCGTATCTCGGGAAGCCGTCAGCAATCTCGCCATTAACCAGCCGTTCGCGTTCTAGAAGCAGCGTGCGGGCTTCCTGGATGGATTGGCACCGGAGCAAAGCGTCGCGGATGTAGTGAAGCGAATCATCGGATTCTCCTGTCGGCGAAAACATAGTCTTAAGCTTGTGCACATAATCGCTGTAACCTCCGGCTCTCGTTGGATTGAATTCCCAAACAGTCTGCCACGGGAAAACGCCCCCTAGAACCAGACGCACGAGCTCGACAGAGGGAGCGGGCAGACCCGCGATCAATACAAGCGCTCGCTCACCGCTTTCAAATTTTAATTTATAGACGCGTTGGCGCTCCGTGAAATGACGGAAGACCCGTACAGCGGGACCAATTCCTATTTGATTTCCAATGACCATTTTCGCTTCTCCCTGAGAGGCTCCCTTAGCGCAGTCCCCGCCGCGACTAATCTTTGATCACGGTGTAATAGCCGTGGTATCTCAGGCCAGTAGATGGTGCGCTACGGGTCATTTTTGCGCAGACCCGAACTTTCTTCTCTATTGCGAGTATTGCCAGTTGAATTTGAAGGGCTTTCTTAGAGGAAAGAAAGGCAAACAAAGTGCCATGGACAATGCTCGTAATGTTCGAACGTTTAGAGAACGTAAGTGTTCGTCTAGCTGTTCAAAAACCGGCCACGCTGGCCCCTTTCTGTTTCAACGAGCTAGTCTCGAAGCCGTGGCGTAAGAAAAAACACTCCGGACAAAGGCGAAAAATTAGCGCCACGAACTGCCGCCAGGCGTAAAGTTAGACATCTACAGAAATCGGAAGACTGACGAGAACAATGTTGAACAGGAGTGCGCGAATCCCCGCTCGGAGCCACTAGCCGTCCCGCGGCACCAAGAAACTTACCTCGATTGAGCTGCGGACTTCCTTAACCCCTGCTATGGCCCGCGCGGCCTTTTCGGCAGCGGATTTTTGGCTTTCCGTGTCGACTCGGCCTTTCAGGTGCGCCGTGTCGCCCACAAAGGAAACGGTCACGCCGGCTATCGCGCGACGACGAATGGCTTCGTGTATCTGAAGCTCTATTTTCTGCCGCTTGAGCTCTGAATCCTCAGCGTCTTGAGTCGGCTTGGCAGGTTTCCTGGCGCTCTCGACGACTTGGTTCTTCTTGTTCAATTTCGGGTTTTGCGCTTTGCTCGATTTTCTGGCTTCCGTGCCAGGTACGATCTCTTGGTTCTGATTTTCCGGTAACGAAGGCTTACTTTCAGGTATGGCCGCTTCAACCACTTCAGCTGTATCCATACTGTTCTCCGGGCGTGCAGGTGCTAAAGGCGGAGTGGAGTGAGAGACTGTGGTTGCTGGTTTAGTAGTATCGTGTAACTGCCACCCCATTATCCCAACGATCATAGCCGCAATGACCATCACGGTTAGATTTGTTTGGCGCCACTTGAAATTTTGCTGAATCGGTATCGTTCGCAAATTGTCCGACGAAGAGAGTTCGTCTTTCTCTACCGCTACCTCCTGGTGGCGCGGGTGACGTGCCCGCCAGCGCTGCCTCTTGGCGGGTTCTGCTTCGACGTTATCGAAGTCGGGATCGAGCCACGTCCCCACAATAGAGTCGTCGCTCTTTCTCAAAACACTGCCTTCGATCCACGCCCGGTATTTTCGGGAATCCAGTCTTTGCTGCTGGGTTGGCTTTAGAATCGCCTCGGCTAACTCACGAAAATTTCTTAGGCTTAGCGTCAACACCTCGTCGCGATCAAGTATGAAGAACTCCTTCTGTCCCTCAAATGTGAATCCATCGGGGAATAGGATCACGTACTTTATGCACCGGACTCTGGGCTGGTCACCAGGACTGAAAGAGGAACCGAGACTACGCTTGATAGTAGAGATCGTCCGTTCGGCGTGGTCGCATGGATTCTCGGGTGCCTGATGTCTCGTGCCGTCAGCGGCCTCCATATACCATGGTTCTCGCCAATTCTGCGGTACATGGACAACGGCTTGTTGGACTCCATTCACCTCTCTTATGTCGGCGATTGTCAAGTTTGTTGGAGACACCGCAAGCAAACCCACTTCAACCCCAATGCCGCACCAGGGTCTTTGACGTGGATCCGTTTCCGAGAAGGCTCGGGTGAGCGTTTCGTAGAGCTCTTTTTCACTTGGCGAGCCGATATTCGCATACGGCTTGAAGGGCCGTTTTTCTATAGCAGGGGCCGGGCCGATTGCTTCGTCCACTCTGGCGCCGCATTTTGAACAACACTCGACGGTGCGTTCTAATACTTCGCCACATCTTAAGCATTTTTTAGAAGCAGATGCCTGTTTCATATCGCACCTTAGCGGCGGCGTTGTTCCAGCCGGCGGGACTTGCGTTTGCGGATCCTTTCCGCTCGCAATCGATCTTTTCTTGATCCATATTGCCGCGCTTCGTCATCCGTCGCGGCTGAGCCAAATTGGCAGTTCTTGTCCTAGCGGTTTTTTTCTTAGGATCCTGTGCTGGCAGAATCTCAGCCCAGTACGGGGGAAGTGTCAGCACGATCTGTGCCAGTTTTGGGTGAGCAACAGAGGCGGCGCTTTTTCAAACTAATTCGAGTCTTCGGGTAATTCTTACTTATCTGGCCTTGAAACAAAATGGTTTAGATCCTGCACATTGACGTGCAGATCGGATTTCACCCGGCGGTTTTTTCCTGTTCTCTTACTCGCGATTCTGACAAAGTTCCCGGAACCGTTTTCCTTTCGCGATCGTCTCCAAACCTTTTCGTCAAGCCGCTCACCTTCGAGATGTCATTCTAGTAGCTTGGCTCGAATTTAGTTCGCGAAGTCGCAAAGAAGCATCGTCATGGGTAGATGATAAATTCTAAAAGGTTAGAGTCTGGGTCGCGGACGTACAGGCTTGTGCCCTTTGCCTCACCGCCACTCCGGCCACCCATACGTTCCACAGGACCTTCGATGATCTTCGCGCCGGCTTGTGTGATCAGGGCATGCAGCGACTCGGCCGTGCCCTCCCACACAAAGCAGAAATCACCACACCCAGGTTTCGCGGTCGGCCCCCGCAGTGTGAAACGTTCGTTCTGCCACACCTGCGGACTATGGAAATTGATCTTCTGGTCTCCAAAGTGGACCGAGTAGCGCGGTCCGTTGTCGCGCACCCGGAAGCCAAGCGCCCGGTAGAACGCCAGCATCGCGTGGATGTTCTGGATGGGTATCGCAACGTGGTCAAAGCTCCGAATGGTCATCGAACCTCCCTTACAAGCGTCAGCGCAATTTCGATCGGGACGGCACGCGCCCACTCATGCAGGCCTCATCCCTGCGGCCACGAGCACTTCGGCTGGCGCGACGAATCCGTTTGGCGTTTCGAATCTCTTGAGCGTTTCGGCCACCTCTGCCCACGCAGCCACCCGCACAACTTCGGGGCAATCACTGACGACAGCTCGATAAGCCCCAAACGCTTCCTGCATCATCGTTAACGCCTGCGCAGCGGACGGCATCCGCAAGGGAAGGGCCAACGTACGCTGCTCAACCGCCAGGAAGCCACTATCTACCAACAGCCGCTCAAGTACACCGGGTGCGCCCAGCGCAAAAATGCCTGGTTGCCCCGGCGCCGGGGGCGGCTTACGCGCGTGGCGTAGCAGAATCTGCATGGGTTCCGCCATAAATGGATTGGCCGCGGGCGTGGTGAATACGACAATAGCGATTTTGCCTCTGGGTCGTAGGGCGTGCCGCACGGCCACGAGTGCTCGTGCCGGTTCAACAAAGAGCATTAGCCCGAGACGACAGATGACAGCGTCGAAGCTCTCAAGAGGCAGGTCCAGATCTTCGGCGGCACCAGCGACTGTCGTGACATTGGCCAGCCCAGCGGCGCGAGCGTTCTCCCGGACGTGGTGCAGCATCGTGTCGGCGATGTCGCTCGCGACCACGTGCCCCCCGGAGCCAACCCGGCGGGCAGCCTGCAGCGTCTGACTCCCCGCGCCACTGGCGAGGTCAAGCACCCACGCACCGCTATCCGCACCCGCCATCGCGAGCATGGTCTCTGTAGCGGGCTCCATCCAGGAAGCGACAGTCGTTTCCCAACGCGCCCAACCCGGAGCAGCGCTTTCCCACTGCGTACGAATGTCTGCTTTGGGCATAGCGTCTTCCTCACCGTCCATTTCTAAGGCAGTTCTAGGGAGCAGTCCGTCGATTACCGCAAAAGTCTTCCGCCGCAAGTTCAATGGGAGTGCCATGAGATATTCGGCGCGCTGCGATGCCAGGCGTCGTAATGCTTCGCGACCGCCCGTGGTGCCGGCGCGCCACTCATCAAAGACGCGCTGGTGGCGCAGTCGCTGCGATCGACGGGCGTGCGGCGATCTGGTCGAACCAATCGCACAGCTTCTGGTGCCCCGGCCGCCAGTGAAAATCGGGAAGGCGAACTTCGAACCCCAGGGCACAGGCGAGCGTGATCTGTGCCATATTGAGTGCGCGGCGCATCGGGGGATGATCGATCTCCCGTTCCCAGAGATCGGCCATCCGTTTACTGCGATCCGCCTCGTGCCGCAGGACTGTCGGCGACTGCTCGTTTTTCGGCCGTGTGATCTCACGGCCCCAAACCGTGAGTCCGTCCAACATGCTTCTCGCCATCGCTTCCAGACGACGTGTCTCCCACGCTTCGTCACCGGATGGCAAATCGAAAAGCGGCTTGCCGTCGAGATGATCGAGGTAGGCGCAGATGACAGCGGATTCTTCCAGCCCAACGCCGTCGTCACGGATGAGGTACGGGACGCGACCGGATGGGTTGATGCGGTAGTACGGACTCTTTACAAGACGTGTCTGTGCGGCGATGATCTCGATGCGGTCCTCCAACCCCTTCTCGATAACGACGATTCGCGCCATGCGCGCGTAAGGCGAAGCTGGGGTGATATAGAGTTTCATAATAAATGGATGTCGTCGCCAAAATCGACTACTTCGTTCCGACTCCGATAAGCCACAAAGCCTTATCCTATAACAATGAGCTTGCGGCTTATCAGCTTTTTGTTCACGAGCATCGGTACGACTATGTAAGCCTTCTCGGCGTTATCGCCTAACCTTTGAACGCTATCCAACCTCCCAGCATGAAATTCTGAAAGAAACGCTGAATCCGGTGAAATCCGGACGCGGCTAACAATTCCTCGATCCGCTTGGATGGTACAAAATGCACGGCCTTCATGCGCTCCTTCATACCGCTTTCTACTTTGTCCCGTTGGACACCCGCGAGAACCTGTTGCTGCTTCCAACCTTCGATCAATAGCCCTGATTCGGGTGTGGTCAAATCACCATTGAGATCGAATAGAACGAACGGCGCGCCCGATTTTAAATGTGAGGCGATAGCACGAAGGAATTCTATTTTTCCACCATCGTCCGTAATAAAGTGCATGATCATCGCTGAAGTTGCACCATCGAAGAGTTTGCCAATCGGGAGATCCCTAACAAATCCATTAAACAAACGGACTCGATCAGTAAGTCCCGCGGCCTCGATTTTTTCCTTTGCAACATCCAGCATAGGCTGTGACGGATCGACGCCGAGAAACCGCCAACTTGGGTTGGTTTTTCCGAGTTCAAGGATCTCTGCTCCCGCACCAGCACCAACAATCAGTAGCTCGCTTTCAGCTCCTAAGACACCCCGAAGTATGGCATTGATTGCTGCATGAATTGTTTCGTAGAAGGGAAACAGCCTGCGTATCCGCTGATCGTAGTCTGCCGCGCCCCTGGCATACTTTTCTTCCTGGAAATCGATTTTCTTAGTCCTTCTTCGATGCGCCGATCTTCATAACAGGTCATTTTTCGGCTTGTGCGGTCTCATCTCATCAGCTCGTACCAACTCGTCGGTTATATCTACTTGGTTCCGACCCCGATGAGAAACTCGCCCGATAGGTCGAGGCCGCTTGGCCCTTCTAACCGCTTCAACTGAAACTCAATCTCGGCCCACGCCTGTTCACGCGCCCTTTCGACCAATTTGGCCATGGGCTGGCGAATAAAAATCGCATCACGCAGTCTTCGAATAGCATCGACCGCGGATGCGAAATGACGTTCGACACTTACCTTATTGACGGTGATGTCGTGGAAGCCGGCGTCCCGAAAGATATCACGAAGTCGCTGCGGGTTGCCGAGCGAAAAGTGCGGCCCGGTTTTGCCCCCCATCCGGCGCACAATGACAAAAGGGATTCCTTGATAAGGGTTCTTTTCCTCCGTCGAAAAAACAAGCGCGGCGCACTTTCCTCCTCGCTTCAGCACGCGATGAACTTCTCTCAGTACCTTCGACGGCTCAGAAAACAACATTAGCGCGAAACGGCATATGACCGCGTCGAATGATTCCGCTCCGAGGTCCAGCCTCTCGGCATTCATGACCCTTGTTTCGATGTTGGCAAGACCAGCTCTTTGCGCCGCCTCGGCGGCCGCATTTAACATGGCGGCAGAGATGTCTGTAGCCAAGACGTAACCAGTGGACCCGACGCGCCGAGCCGCCAGTAGACTCTGTCCTCCGGTGCCGGCCGCGAGATCAAGGACGCGGTGCCCATTCTGAAGGCCGGCCAGGTCTAGCATCCTTTCCGTTGCGGGTCCGATGGATTCGTCGCGCACCGCTTGATTACGGCTCCATTGGTCGACAACTTGGCTCGATTCCCAGTCTATCGTCGGATCGCTGGATTCAGATGATCTATTCGTCATCGTCGATTCCTCCCAATTTGCGAGAATAAGTTTTTAACTAGCTCACTCACAAGTTCATTGGATAATCCTCATTAGCGGATAACCAGAATGTAAAGATGGATCCTTTGCCCACCTCGCTCTCCATCCAGAGCCTTCCTCCGTGCAACTAATTTTCACTCGTAGCGGTCTGCTGTTCGAGCGACTCCTTGAGCTGGTTGAACAACCGCACGTTTTCGATGGCGATCACGGCCTGATCGGCGAAGGTCGTAACTATTCGCCGGCACGAATGGGGCTCGTGGTTCGAGAAGCTAGTCAACCATTGGCTTCAGTGTCAATCGTCGCGATTTACGCCGGTTTAAGTATCAAAA
>DASTOD010000327.1:0-3357 GCA_035762645.1 Binatia bacterium
GACCGTGCCGGACGGCGTCGTGACATTCAGCTCAAAGGCTCGGGTCCCACTCCCTTTTCGCGCGCCGGCGATGGCCGGGCAGCACTCGGGCCCGTGTTGCGTGAATATCTGATCGGCGAAGCCATGCACTCGCTCGGTATCCCTACGACCCGAGCGCTTGCCGCAGTCGTCACAGGCGAGCCCGTCTTCCGCGAAGACGGTGCGCTCCCAGGCGCGGTTTTGACGCGCGTTGCCGCCAGCCACATCCGTGTCGGCACCTTCCAATTTTTCGCCGCCCGCGGTGAGCAGGCCAAGGTGCGCCGCCTGGCCGATTATGCAATCGATCGCCACTTCCCGGAGCTGAAGGGCCACGCGAACCCCTACCTGGGATTACTCGAGCGCGTCTGCGACAGACAAGCGGCGCTCATTGCGAGCTGGATGCATGTGGGCTTCATCCATGGCGTGATGAATACCGACAATATGGCGATCTCGGGTGAGACGATCGACTACGGCCCCTGCGCCTTCATGGATCATTATGATCCCGCGACGGTGTTCAGCTCGATTGACAGTCACGGGCGCTACGCCTACGCAAATCAGCCAAGGATTGCGCAGTGGAATCTTGCGCGCTTTGCGGAGACCCTTCTACCCCTGATCGATGCTGATGAAAACCGCGCCATCGCACGCGCCACTCAGGTGGTCAATGCCTTTCCAGAACGATACGAACGCCACTGGCTAAAAGGAATGCGCGCGAAGCTCGGACTGGTCAGTGAGGACGAGGCGGATCTCAACCTCGCCACGGGGTTTCTCACCGCGATGGAGGGCAAGAAAGTTGATTACACGCTGGCTTTCCGTTACCTCGCCGATGCGGCCTTAGGCCGGGAGGAACCGATTCGCGCGCTGTTTGCCGATCCGTCGGCCTACGATCTCTGGAGTGGACACTGGCGCGCGCGGCTTTCGCGCGACGCGGTCGAACCTTTGGCACGTGCGCAGGCGATGCGGCGTGCTAATCCCGCGTTCATTCCGCGCAATCATCGAGTCGAGGAAGCCTTGAGCGCTGCAGTGGAACGCGGCGATTACGCGCCTTTCGAGACGCTGTTGAATATCCTATCGCGCCCTTTCGACGATCAGGCGGAGTGTGCCGCCTTTGCCGAACCAGCACCGGAAGGGCAAGGGTGCTACCAGACGTTCTGCGGCACGTGAGTGACGGGGCAAGGGAGACGCCCGCGGACTCGAGGGCTAAGCCATAAGCAGGTCTGGAGTTCGTTATGAACTCCTTTCTGTATGGCTTACACGCTCGTTTTATAATCCCGAGGTCAAAGCCAAGGATGTTCCGACGCTTAATCGCGATGTCGCTAAAACAATTCAGCGCGCGACCAGAAAACCGTCCGGCAGTCGAGCCGCAAAGATACACGGAGCCGCTGAAGGGGCCTTAAAGGGGTTATTGGAAACTCCGCGTCGGCGACTGTCGCGTGGTGTTTTAGGATCGTGAAAAATGAAGTTTGGATCTTCGCGATCATGCGCCGCCGGTTTACCAGCGATTGAAACCAGACTCTCGGTTCAATGAACAATCATCAAATTAGCATCATCAAGAATCGCGGCCTCCTCACAAAAACAAACGGGTTTAGGCCTGCGCAAGGTGATGATCTGACGACGGAGATGGAGGCCGCAGACGTACGAGGTGCGCTTTTGCACATAAAAAAACTATGGTCTAAGAGATTGCGACCGAGGAGTTAGCAAAGAGAATGAACGCTTACGGCCGTGATTTTCGCGGGAAGTGGTCCTCTAAGGCCACGGAAAATACTCGTTTGGCAGAAAAACGCTTAGTTGTAAAGTGGTCTGACCCGTGGCTGCGCAAAGAATAGATAGTGGGATGAGCGTCGCGTGACGAGGCACAAAATCGTCATTGCCGGAGCCGGGATCGGCGGATTGACTGCAGGAGCAAGCCTTTTACTGGCAGGGCATGATGTGACGATCTTCGAGCAGGCATCTGAGCTGAGCGAGATCGGAGCCGGTCTCCAGCTAAGCGCCAATGCGACCCACGTGCTCCAGCATCTCGGCCTCGGAGCGGCGTTAGCCGAGGTGGGCGTTCGACCAGGGGCCTACGTCTTCCGGCTCCATGACACCGGTGAAGAGATTCAAAGATTTGCGCTGTCCGATGAGCATGAGAAATTGCACGGTGCGCCGTATTACCAGGTTCACCGCGCTGATGTTCACACTCTACTCGCGGCGAAGGTGCTTGAACTCAAGCGTGACGCCATTCGACTGAACTGCCGGTTCATTGGATTCGAAGAGAGTGGCGATAGCGTTAAGCTGCGCCTTGCCGACGGCACGATTGTCCAGGGTGACCTTTTGGTCGGAGCGGACGGTCTCAAGTCCGTCATCTGCCAACAGATCAACGGAAATGTTCCCGCGACGTACACGGGCGATGCCGCCTGGCGCATTACTGTCCCAGTCGAACGCTTGCCCCGGAATTTCATGGAACAGGTCATGATGGTTTGGATGGGGCCCGGGCGGCATGTCGTGGCCTATTACCTGCGCGCCGGCGCCTTGCTGAACTTCGTCGGGCTCGTGGAGACCGATGAAGTTTCCGAGGAATCATGGACGGCTAAGTTTCCCTGGGGAAGATTCAAGGGGGATTTCGCGGGTTGGCATGCCGATGTTCAGACTATCATCGACGCGGCCGATAGGGAGGGATGCTACCGCTGGTCATTGCACTATAGGCCCACGATCAGGAACTGGAGCACACACCGAGCTGCGCTCTTGGGGGACGCCGTGCATCCAACACTGCCTTATCTCGCTCAGGGCGCTTGTATGGCGATCGAGGACGGCGCAGTGCTGACGCGAGCGCTGGAGCAGGCGGATTCGATTCCCGATGCGTTGCAGCTTTACCAGCGTAACCGCGTCGATCGGGCGGTAAGAATCGTCAATCAATCAACCGCCAACCGGACGCTCTTTCATCTGCGCACGGTCGATGAAATTCGCGCGTCGTTTGCGAAGCGGGACGAAGGAGCGGACCGAAACGCGTGGCTCTACTCCTATAATGCTCTCACGGTTAAGTTAGTTTGAATTGTGCCAGTGGCGGGTATTACGACTGCAAGCCGTCGCCCAGCGCGAACGTCGCCTTTAGGTCGCTAACGGATCGCATCTGTAAAGTCGCGTAACGGAAATCGGAAGTGAAGAACCTTTTTGTGCGGGCTCGTCCAAAACAAGTCAATACGAATGCCTGACACCAGTGCCCCCCTGCCCTAAATATTTTTTTCACGACCGGTAAAAACCCCGATTCCATTTGGACTCTCGACTTTACGACCCTGAGGCGACGTCGAGACGTGGCCTGAATGTCCAGACACAACTTAACCATGCTATTCGGCCAAACCCTTT
>DASTOD010000328.1:0-12610 GCA_035762645.1 Binatia bacterium
TTCCAAGCGTTTTCTCTGTGCTCCGCCAGCTGCTTCAGGAAATCCTCCGGGCTTAATGCTGTCATTTTCCCTCCCGTGCCTGCGATTATATGATTGACATGGACTATCTTTTGGGCTTTAACAATACAGGAAAATTTTCCCCTGTAAAAGCTGAATCCAATCTGGGTTCATCGCTTGAACAAATCTAAACTCTATGGATGTCAAAGAAGCCAAAGCTTACGTCGATAAACTGTATCAGGAACTGCACGTCCACTGGCAGCAAAAGATTCATAATGGACCTTTCATGAGCCAGTTGCGTGAAGGGCATCTTCCCTTGGCATGCATGCGTCGGTTCTTCAAGGACTGGGGCCTTTTCTCCATCGAGGTCGTGGCCCTGAACGCCGTGTCGTATTACGTGCATTTGCCGTTTTTTATCCGCAACTTCGACCTCCTCCCTGCTTTCACCGATAAGATCGCCGAGGAGCTTGTCTCACCGAAACCTCCCGGCCACACGTTGATTCTGTTGGAGACGGCCAGCGCCTTGGGCCTTTCACGACAGGAGGTCTTTGAACAACCCGCGTCTCCCGCCGGCCGGGCCATCAGCGATTATTGCCGGAGGGTTTTTCAAGACGGCTCCATCGCCGAGCTGTGGGGACTGCATGCGTACGAAGAGACCCTGGGATACTGGTCTAAACAGTGGGCAGCAGCTTTAACGACTCACTACGGACTCGCCGGCAGACAAGCGGTTTATTTTACCGCCCACGCGGAAGCGGATCTCATTCAGCACGAAGGGCGCATGGGCCACGGTCCTTTAAACCGCATGATTCTTCAACGGATCCTCGAGCAAGGACTGACCGAAACGAAACTCGGATACGATCTGAAGTACTGCGCCTTCACGATGGTAGACCTCCATTCGCTGATGGAGAGAAACGCTCTGGAAAGCCCGTACCCCGCGTAAAACTCGAGGATAGAAGATAGAAGGTTGACGATCGCAAGTGAACATCGCTATCTTCTATCGTCAATCTTCGATCCTCGGCTCGATTCTCACCATATTTGTGGTGCTCGGTGTTGCAATTCATGCCGGCGCTCAAACTGCCGGAAAATGGCAGCTGCGCGCTCCGCTCCCCTCGTCGCGAACCGAAGTGGCGGCTGCCGAGGCTGGCGGGAAGATTTTCGTGATGGGGGGATTGGAAAAAGACGGCGAGGTCGTCGAAGAGTACGATCCTGCTCAAAATAGCTGGCGGCGTCGAGCATCGTTGCCGCGTCCATTACACCACATCGGTGCCGCCACAGTCGGCGGAAAGATCTACGTCATCGGCGGATACATCTCTGGCGAAGGGCCGGTCAACACCGTCTACGAGTATAACCCTGCCACCGATCAATGGCGTTCCCGATCGAGTATGCCCACCGCGCGCGGCGCGTTGGCCGTGGGTATCATCGCGGGAAAGATTTACGCCATCGGCGGTGTTGGCTCGAATCGCAAAAACACGAACGCAAACGAGGAGTACGACCCGGCCCACGATCGATGGGTTAAGCGAGCGCCGATTCCGATGCCGCGGGATCACCATGCGATTGGCGTTGTCAACGGCAAACTCTACGCCATCGGCGGACGGATCAACGGCAGTCACGACCGCAGTGTGACGGCTAACGAGGAATATGAGCCCGGGAGCGACCGGTGGCGCGCTCGCGCGCCCCTGCCGACTGTACGAAGCGGAATATCGGCCGGCTCTCTCAACGGCAAGATATTTGTCTTTGGCGGCGAGGCGAAACGGCGCACGCGCAATGAGACGGAGTCTTACGATCCCGCCACCGATCGATGGCAGAGCTGGCCGCCCATGCCGACGGCGCGCCACGGGTTAGGCGTCGCCGTCCTGGGGCAATCGATTTATGTCATTGCCGGGGGGCCGCAGCCCGGCGCGACATTCTCGTCCGTCAATGAAGTCTTCACCCCATGATCCGCCGCAGTTCGTCGGACTGAGACCCGCGCGAAAACCAACCGTAAAAGCAGGGGAGAGGCGATTTTATTCCTTCAACTCGTCCGGCGGGACGAAACCGTGGCGCAAGGTGTTCTCGGAAATGGTCCGAGGCTCGAGAAATTGCAGCAGATAGTCCGGGCCGCCGGCCTTAGAGCCGATGCCGGAGAGCTTTAGCCCGCCAAAAGGCTGGCGCTCGACGATGGCGCCGGTGATGCCCCGGTTGATGTAGAGATTGCCGACGCGAAACTCTCGCCGCGCCTTCTCGATATGCGCGGGCGAGCGGGAGAAAACGCCACCCGTCAACGCATAAGACGATCGATTGGCGATCTCCAGGGCGTCGGCAAAAGTATTGGCCTTCATCACCGCCAGCACGGGGCCGAAGATTTCCTCATTGGCCAACCGATGATGCGGTTGGATCTCGCTGAAGATCGCCGGACCCACATAAAAGCCCTCTGCCGGCGCTTCCCTCGCCAAGAGACATTTTCCTTCCCTCGCGCCCAGATCGATATAGCCCCTAATCCGCGCATGCGCTGCGGCATCGATGACGGGCCCGATAAAGTTTCGGGGATTCTCGGGCGGCCCGATCTTCAGGCTTTTCACCGCTTCGACCAAACGCTCGAGCAAACCATCGTGGATATCTTTAATCAGGATAAGGCGAGAGGCTGCGGAACATTTCTGGCCCTGGTAGCCGAATGCCGACTCCAGGATATGGAACAAAGCTTCGTCGAGATCAGCGTCTTCATCGACGATGATGGCGTTTTTGCCGCCCATCTCGCACACGACGCGCTTGACGTTTTCCTGGCCCGGCTGATGGTCGTAGGCGGCGCGCAAGATTTCCAAACCGACGTCGCGCGAACCGGTAAAAGCGATGAGTTGCACGCTGGAATGACGCACGAGGTATGCACCCAACTCGCCGCCGCCCTGGAGCAGCTGGCAAGCGGCTGGAGGCAGGCCGGCCTCACGCAGCACCTCCATGAGCAAGGCGCCCATCAGCGGCGATTGCTCCGCCGGCTTCGCCAGCACGCAATTGCCTGCTACCAGCGCTGCTGCCGTCATCCCTGTGAGAATCGCGAGGGGAAAATTCCACGGCGCAATCACCGCCGCGATGCCGCGAGGCTCGTATAAATAGACGTTGCTTTCGCCCGGCACCGCTTGTGTCAGGCGCGGACGGCCTAGCCGCAGCATTTCTCGACTATAATACTCGAGATAATCGATCGCTTCGGCGACATCGGCATCCGCCTCGCGCCAGCCTTTGCCGGCTTCAAAGAGCTCCCACGCCGCCAGCTCCACCCGGCGCCGTCTCATCACGGCGGCCGCGCGCATCAGAATCTGCGCGCGCTCGGTTGCGGCTGTGCCGCGCCACTTCGGAAAGAACTCTGTCGCGCGGGCCAGCGCCCGCTCCGCTTCTTTTCGTCCGGCGACAGGAACGCGGCCGAGTATTTCAGACGGCGCGGCCGGGTTCACCGATTCGAGCCAATCTTCGGTTACGACTTCGTCGCCACCGATCCACAACGGATAGTCACGGCCGAATTTCAGCCGTGTCTCTTTGAGAGCGTTAGCGAAACGCGCGCGATTTTTTGCGTCTGAAAAATCCAGCAGCGGCTCGTTTCGAAAGGGGCCGGACATCTGGGTCTCGGTCGACCTTCGTCGCTCGCCGGTCGCCTTTTTGGCGTTTTTCACGGGGGCCGGAGCAACGATGAGCTTATCGATCTCTTTTTCCTCTACGTACGTTTGGCGTAAGAAAGAAGTATTCGATGTGTTTTCCATAAGGCGGCGGATCAGGTAGGCCATTCCCGGCAGTAGTTTTCCAACGGGCAGGTAGACGCGCACGCGTTGCCCATTTTCGATCACCGCGCGCCGGATGGGTTCACCCATCCCGTAGAGCATCTGAATCTCATAGCCCTCGTTCGGCACGCCGAGTCGCTTGGCGGTAGCGATGGCATGTGCCAGGCTGCGGATGTTGTGGCTGCCGAAGGCGGCATCGACAATATCGTAGCTTTCCAGGAGCGACCGCGTCAGTCGTTCGTAGTTGGCGTCGGTCTCGGCTTTCTCCGTAAAGACTGGAATGGGCCAGCCCTTCTGTTTGGCCCAGGCGATCTCGCTATCCCAGTAAGCCCCTTTGACCAGACGGACACCAATCCGGCGGTGGTTTGTTCGCGCCCACCGAATCAGTCCGGCCAGGTCCCGTTCCGCGTCTCGGAGGTAGGCTTGAATCGCAATGGCGACCTGAGGTTCGGCTGCGAACTCGCGCTCTTCCAAGAGGCTGCGGAAAATCGCCAACGTCAAATCCTTGAAGGCGAACTGCTCCATATCCAGCGTCAACGCCGCCTTGAGCCGCGCCGCCTCGCGCAGCAGTTGCTTTAGCCGCTCCCGCGTCAGCGTCTCGCTGTCCGGATCCAATGGATCAAAACGCGCGTAGAGAGAGGAGACCTTAACCGATAGATTGACTCGCGGCAGGGGCACCGCCGCGCCTTGGTCGATTTGGGCAATAAACGGCCAATCGGCGGCCATCGAGCTCAGGACTTGCAGCAAGTCGAGGTAGCGCCGCTGCATAGTCAACGCTTCTCTATCGCTTACCGTCGCCTCACCGACTACGTCGAGCGTGAATGCCGCAGGCTCCTGCCGCAGACTTTCAAGGACGCTCTTAAGCGCCTTTGGCTCCTCTTCGACGATAAAGCGCCGCGCCAGTCTTGTCACATTGTGCCGCGCTATGGGAGCGAGCAGCCAGCCGGCGTGAAGCGCCTGCGCAAGAAAAACCAACCCGCCGAACGCATGGTCGACCTTGGCGAAATACTCCTCGAGGTGGCGGCCGATTTCCGCCGCTGAATCCAAGCTCGGCAGAACATCAACAAAACGAAAGAGCGCGACGCGCAGGGACTCGTCGCGCAATGACCACTCGATCATCTTGCCCAGCCAGTCTTGAGGTTCAAAAATGGAAGGCTTGTGCGCTGCCGCCTTACGGTAAAGCGAACGCGCCAGCTCGGTGACTTCTCTTTCCAGATTTCCGGCAGGCTCCATGGTTGCTCCGCTATTCACGTATCATAATCATAATACCTTCCGGCGATAGGCTTAAGTACGTTTGTCTTATCCGTTCAGAGGCGGTGTCGTAATGCCATTCTGAGCCGCAGGCGAAAAATCTGCAATTTCTGAAGGTGTCGGGAAACGCAAGATCCTTCACTTTGGTTCAGGATGACAATTTCATGTGCTCGGCTATTGCGACGCGGCCCCTGATGAAAGAGAACGGGACATTGTGACCGAGCCTGCCTGGGGGAAGTACGGGTGGGGGTTGCTCTTGAGGACGTGGTCTTTCGCGAACCGAGCGTTTATCGCCGCTCACAACATTAGCTGAACAGCACCTTGGCCAACTCCGAGCGAAACTTCTCGGTCAGGGGATGGTCGGACCCGAGTACTTCGAAAATCTGAATCATCGCCAGCCGCGCGCCGTCATCACGAAAGCTTCGATCGGTTTTGACTATTCTCAGCAGCTCGGCCAACGCGTCATTGTACTTTTCGCTGGCCGCCAAGGCTTGAGCCAGATTGAATCTCGCTGCCAAATTGTTCGGGTCGAGCTGGAGCGCCGCTCGGAGAGCGGATTCATCTTGTGCCGTGCCCTCCTGGAGGTTCAAGCGCGCGATGAGACGATCCGCTTCCTTTCGCTCATCAGCCGATAAGGAAATTTTTTCTAGTGTTTCGAGCGCGCCGGCCCGATCGCCTTCGCTCATCAATAGCCGGCCTAAACCGAGCAACGCTTTCGTATGGTTGGGTTGGGCATCCAGAACCGTTTGGTAAAGCGCCTTCGCTTCGGGGATCTTTCCATTCGCTTCGAGCACGCCCGCCTCTTGAGCTTGCTTGTCCGCCGCCGAAGGCAAAAAGCGCGACAGCGCTTCGCGCAGCATGGATTCCGGCAGGGCACCGGTAAACTCCCCGGCAATGGCACCTTCCCGGAACAGCTTTACCGCGGGAATTCCCTGAATGCCGAAGTCCGCCGCCAGCGACGGATTGTCGTCAACGTTGACTTTGGCGAGGAGGAACGCGCCGGCGTATTCATCTGCCAGTTTTTCGAGGAGCGGACCCAAGACGCGACACGGCCCGCACCAAGGCGCCCAAAAATCGACTAAGACCGGCACCTCATGGGAGCGCTGCAGCACCGCTGTTTCAAAATCCTCCTCGCCGACTTCAATCGTCCACTGATTCATATCGACCTACCGAGTTTTATCGCGCCAAGGCGCCGAACGCAAAGGAACGCGATTTGTCATTTCGCCCGCGCGTTCTTCCTTACGCATCCTTTTGAGCGCTTCGGGACGATCTCACGCTTCACTTGTATAGCTTCGGCCTGCCCTCTGATTGGCATAAAAAATACCGATCTCAAACTTTACGGTTCATCCGCACGACATTCCTATCTCTTTTCTCGATTCCATAAATCTCCAAATAGAGGTCGAGAAGAGCCGCGAGCAATGCGAACAGAACCGGACCGAGAATGAATCCCAGCGCGCCGAAGACGCTCAAACCGCCGAGTATGCCAAAAAACAAGAGCAGCATCGGAAGCTTCAGTCGCGTGCCGATGTACATGGGCTTTAAAACATTATCGACCGTCCCGACGACGCCGATGGACCAGATCAACAAGAGAACCGCTTTTAGAATATCGCCCTGCAGGAACAGATAAATCGCCACAGGCACGGTTACAAGGGTCGTTCCGCCAACAGGCAAAAGCGCGGCAAAGGCGGTAACCACCCCCCACAATACGGCATAGGGGACCCCCACCGCCCAGTAAGCCAGTCCGGCGAGAAGCCCCTGGATCATAGCGACAACCAGACAGCCGTGAACTACGGCGAAGAGCGAGTTCACGATATTCTGAAAGAGATGCTCTTGATGTTCGGGGTCCATCGGCACCAGGCGTCGCAGCCGGTAGCAGATGTCGGCTCCGTCTCGCAGGAAAAAAAAGAAAGTAAGAAGCACAATGATGAAATTAGCGACAAACAGAAAAATATTCTGGGCTACGCCCTTCACCTGAGACAACACGGCAGCCGATGACAGCTGTGCGCCTTGAATCAGCATCTCCCGCCAATCAATTTCGAATTGAAAATGGGCGAGTTCCACACCGAGCATACCCCACCACTGCAGCAACTGCTGGACCCAGGGTTGCTGCGTCCACCCCTCGATACCCTCGCCGTTGGCCAAAGCGCGGAGGGACTTCACCAGCTCCACAACTTCCTCAGTCAAGAAATCGACGATTCTAACACCCGGCAAAACAATGATGAGGGCTACCAGCACGACGATCGTTAGAGCGGCAAGCGTCGCCTTGCCTTTGAAAAGCTTGAGAAGAGCCGCGTAAGCGGGATAGAAAAGGATGGCCAGGATAGCTGCCCAGGTGATCGCCTTGAGAAATGGGCCAAGAATCAGGAAAGCGCCGTAAAGAATAATGAGCAGAAACCCAAAGAAGAAACCCGTTGGAAGCCAGTTAGGATTCATCCCGTGAAACCTCAGTTGTCACACTATAGCATGGTCATCGTCAGGCGTCAGGGCTGAGGGGGTCAGGCGTCAGGGGTGAGGCGTCAGGCGGTAAGGCGTAAGGAGAGGAATCACAGAGACAAGACCGAGTTCCGCTTCTTTCTGCTGGCTGGCGCCTCACTCCTAACCCCTCACCCCTCACGGCGCGTTACGATGAGTAGCAATTTTGCTGCAGGGGTGCATCAAAGTAGCTACACAAGGCATCTTCCAACCCTCATGAACGGAGTCATTTTCAAAGGATTTCCTCGTTAATCCGGCCAATTACAACAGGACCTCAGTTTAGGCAAGCTGGCTTGGGGTTTGCTTTTTTATTATTGGCTGGGCTTCTGCAATGGCCGGGGGCTTTAGAGAATGGCCTTAAAAATTTGGTGCGCATTGAACATGGAACGTGCTATCAGTATGCTCGATCGGCGGAAGCACGGCAGGATGGCAGGGAGCGATATAAAGGAAATGCCCGAAGAGTACCCCAGTCGCGATGCGCCGGAGCAGCGATTTGGTTCTCCCGTGGTCGGCACAGGCGGGCGCCTGCTAAGGCGGACGTTTCTCATCTCGCTGCTTTTAGTGAGTCTCGGCCTGGTCGCCAGCGGCGCGCTCGAGCTCTATTTCAGCTATCGCGAACAGATACAAGGACTGGGCGAGGTGCAGCGCGAGATAGCTCAAAGCGCTGCTTTCAAGATCCATCAATTTGTCCAGGATATCGAAAAGACGATGCGCTCCTCCACGCAGACTCAGGAAATCGTGACCGCCGGGCTTACGCAAAATTATCGTTTCGAGCTCATAAAGTTGCTCAAGATCACGCCGGCCATAACCGAGGCGGTTGCCATCAATGAGCAGGGTCGGGAGGAGATTAAGGTCTCTCGCGTGAGAACGACCCTGCCCGACGACCTGAAGGACCGCTCGGCCGAGGAAGCGTTTGTTAAGGCCCGCAGCGGCAAGTCGTTCTTCGGCAAGGTGTACTTCGTCAGAAAATCCGAACCCTACATGACCATCGCCGTTCCCATCGAAAGATTCGCCGGCGATGTGATCGGGGTCCTGATCAGCGAGGTAAACCTGAAGTACATCTGGGACGTCGTGTCGGCGATCAAGGTGGGTACGGCGGGATACGCCTATGTGGTTTCCGGAGAAGGCGATCTGATCGCCCACCCCGATATCAGTTATGTTCTCGAGAAACGAAGTCTTAAGGATCTGGGTCAAGTCAAAGCGGCGCTGACCCATCAGGGCGGACCGCTGGGGGCGCAGCCCAATTTGATCGGCCAAAAAGTCCTTCCCGCCTATGCGCCCATTGCCGACCTCGGTTGGGCGGTGCTGATTGAGCGGCCTGTCAGCGAGGCCTACGCACCGCTATATGCCTCAACATTGCGTACGGCTCTTCTGCTGCTCGTCGGGCTCGGTATGGCGGTTTTAGCCAGTTTTCTAATCGGGCGACGAGTGGTGCGACCGATCGAAATTCTGCGGCGTGGAGCAGCCCGCATCGGCAGCGGCGATCTGAACCACCGCTTAGAGATTAAAACCGGCGACGAGCTCCAGGCGTTGGCCGATGAGTTCAACAAGATGACGGCTCAGCTTCAGGAGTCCTATTCGAACTTGGAGCACAAAGTGGAAGATCGCACCCAAGAACTCAGCGAGTCGCTGGAGCAACAGACGGCGACCAGCGAAATATTGAGAGTGATCGCGAGTTCACGATCCGATATTCAACCGGTCTTGGACGCGGTGGCGGAAAGAGCGGCCCGGCTGTGCGAGGCGGACGATGCCCAGATCCGCTTGAGCGACGGGACCACGCTTCGGTTGACGGCTTCCTTCGGGTCTCTTGCCAGGTCCGCGGAGAATGTACCGATTCACCGAGACTTCGTTCCCGGCAGGGCGATGATCGAGCGCCAAACCGTTCACGTGCACGATCTCGCCGCCGACGTTCAAAAGGATTTCCCCGGCTCGAAGGATTTGCAGCAACGCTTTGGCACCCGCACGATGCTGGCGACGCCGCTACTTCTCGAGGGAGCTCCGATCGGCGTGATCAATGTTCGGCGCACCGAGGTGAGGCCGTTTACGGACAAGCATATCGGATTGCTCAAGACGTTCGCCGACCAGGCCGTTATCGCGATTGAGAGCGTGCGGCTGTTCCGGGAAATCCAGGAAAAAAATGACCAGCTTGAGAACGCCAACCGGCATAAATCTCAGTTCCTCGCGAACGTCAGCCATGAGTTGCGCACACCGCTTAACTCCATTATCGGATTCACCCGCTTGGTGCTGCGCAAGACCGAAGGACAGATTGAAAAACTGCAAAATGAAAACCTGCAAAAGGTCCTCATCAGCTCCGAGCACCTGCTGAACCTGATCAATGGCTTGCTGGACCTCGCGAAGATCGAGGCAGGCCGGATGGAAGTCTATGCGGAGACGTTCAATTTGAACGATATCATTCGGGTCGCGATCTCGACGGTCGAGCCGCTGCTTAAGAACGGCCGCGTTCGATTGGTCGCCGAGGTTGATCCCAACATTCCGCCCCTCAAGACGGACCGAGACAAGCTGAAGCAGGTGGTCCTCAATCTGCTGAGCAACTCCGTCAAGTTCACCGAAGCGGGACAGATCAAAATCGCCGCCACGCGCAACGATGGGCGGCTGACGCTGACGGTTTCCGATACCGGCATCGGCATGAAAAAAGAGGTTCTCGACTACATCTTCGATGAGTTCCGCCAGGCCGACATGTCCAGCACGAGACGCTACGGCGGAACGGGTTTGGGCCTAGCCATTGTCAAAAAGTTTATCGAGCTTATGGGCGGCGAGATCAAAGTCGAAAGCGAAGTCGGCAAAGGCTCGACCTTCACCATTACGCTCCCCATCGAGCTTCGACCGCATCAATAACTGGATTTCATTCGACTCTCCCGAGTTTCTCCTACTCCGGGCCCCACGGAGAGAGGATTAGACAGAGGAAATACTCAGATGAAAAACGAGAACAGACCTGGGTGGAGTCGCCGACAGTTCATGAATACGCTGGGACTTGCCGGCACCGGAGCTCTTGTGGGACTGCGATCGGAGTCAATCGCTGCGGAGCCGCCTCCAGAGACGAAGAGGATCAGGTTGGTCCAGGCTGGCGGTATGTGTCAGGCGCCGAAATATGTGGCCGAAGACTTCCTCCGTGGCGAGGGATTTACTGACGTCCAATACGTCAAGAAAGACACTAACCTCGGGAACACGACTGCTGTAGCCGCCGGCGAGGCAGATATCAGCATCCAATTCTCCGGGCCGGTGATCGTTTACGTGGACGGTGCCGCTCCGATCGTCATACTCGCAGGCGTTCACCCTGGCTGCTTCGAGCTGTTCGGAACCCAGCGAGTGCGAGCGATTCGAGATCTGAAGGGCAAGACCGTTGCCGTGCCAGGCATGGGAAGCCCACAGCATGTCTTCATCTCTAGCATGGTAGCATACGTGGGACTGGACCCGCGCAAGGACGTCCACTGGGTCACCTATCCCTTCGCCGAGGCGGCGCAGCTTCTTGCCGAAGGGAAGATCGACGCCTTCCTGGGATTTCCGCCAGAGCCGCAAGAACTTCGCGCAAAGAAGATCGGCCAGGTCGTGGTTAACAGCATGACGGATCGTCCCTGGTCGCAGTATTTCTGCTGCATGGTGATCGGCAATCGGGACTTCGTCCGGAAGCATCCCGTAGCTACCAAACGGACGCTCCGCGCGATAATGAAAGCCACCGACGTCTCGGCCCGGGAACCTGAGCGCGTTGCCCGGTTTCTTGTGGATAAAGGCTACACTAAGAATTACGAATACGCTTTGCAAACAACGAAGGAGATGCAGATGTCGTATCAGCAGTGGCGTGAGTACGACCCCGAGGACACGATCCGATTCTACTCCCTCCGCCTGCACGAGGTCGGGATGATCAAGTCAAGCCCGCCGAAAATCATGGCGCAGGGCACCGACTGGCGTTTTTTGAGAGAGATTAAGAAGGAGTTGAAAGGATGACGGGTGAGGCGCGTGAGGACGAGGCGTGGAGTTGCTGCAAGGCGACCGCGGACGGCTGGATCGCTCAAGAGGAGAAGATCCCATGAGTAACCGAAAAAATCATGGCTGGACTCGGAGAGAATTCCTCGGAGGAGCGGCGCTTGCGGGAACCGGAGCTCTTTTGTTGCGGTCTGAGGCAGCCGCCGCCGAGCCGCCGCCCGAGACGACAAAGCTCAAGCTAGACCAAAGGCCCAGCATCTGTGTGGCAGCGCAGTATGTGGCCGAAGAGTTCCTACGGGCCGAGGGTTTTACCGATGTGCAGTACATCAAGAAGTCGAGCCCCAAAGATATTGAGCCGGCCCTGGCCTCGGGAGAAGTTGACATGGGCCTGCACTTTGCCGCGCCGAACATTGTCCGCATCGAAGCGCGGGACGCGACCGTCATCTTGTCGGGAGCTCATGTCGGTTGCTTTGAGCTTTTCGGAACCAACCGGGTCCGGGCGATTCGTGACCTGAAAGGAAAGAGCGTTGCAGTGTCGTCGCTCGGAGATCCGGCGCATATCTTCCTTTCCAGCATGGTGGCATTCGTGGGCCTGGACCCGCGAAAGGATATCAATTGGGTCACGCATCCTGTGGCGGAGTCGATGCGGCTGTTAGCTGAAGGGAGAGTTGACGGCTTTCTCGGTTTCCCTCCGCAACCCCAGGAACTACGGGCAAAACGGATTGGCCATGTCGTGGTTAACAGCATGATGGACCGGCCGTGGTCCCAATATTTTTGCTGCATGGTAACGGCGAACAAGGAATTCGCGCGGAAACATCCGATAGCAACTAAAAGGGCGCTACGCGGTATCTTAAAGGGGGCCGACGTCTGTGCCCGCGAGCCAGAGCGAGTTGCTCGTTTCCTCGTAGACAAGGGCTACACGCAGAACTACGACTACGCCCTCCAGACGATGAAGGAAATGCAGATGGCGTATGGGGTGTGGCGGGAGTACGATCCCGAGGACACGCTTCGCTTCTACGCGCTGCGCCTTCATGAGGCCGGGATGATCAAGTCGAGCCCACAGAAGATCATCGCCCAGGGCACCGACTGGCGGTTTCTAAGAGAGATCAAGAAGGAGATGAAGGGATGATTCGTGACCGTGCTCGTGATTCGTGATCGTCATGAACACGAATTCCGAGGACACTAGGCAGGAGGTAGCATGAACA
>DASTOD010000329.1:0-4693 GCA_035762645.1 Binatia bacterium
GAGAGATGCGGTCCGTAGATCACATCCTGACCGATGACTCGCAGCCATTTCGCAAGCCGTCCGAGCATCCGGTCAGCGGCAAATTTTAATTCCGTGGGATTCTCCCTCACGATTGCTACCGCTACGTTTGAATTGGTTCGGGTTTGCGCTTACCATACACGTTTTAGCAGGTTGGTGAAAAACGTCTACCGTATGCTTGCGAAGCGATCCATCGGGGTGGCCATTGTGCTTTTCTGGTGCTTCATGAACGCTTGGCTCTTGAAGCGCGAGCTCTGGGCTCCACCCTCGCCCATTACCCTTCGCAGCACCGCAAGGATCGCCGAAACCATAGAAGAATGGTGGGGCGTGTATTATCGAGGAGAAAAAATCGGCTACGCCCATCAGACCATCACGCCTGAAACCGCCGGGTACAAAGTGCACGATGCATCGGATCTCCGTTTGCAGCTTCTGGGCGCGACCCGAGCGGTCTCCACCCGACTTGAGATCGATGTGGATGAGGAATGGACGCTCCGGCGCTTTGACTTCAACTTGCAGTCCAATGACATAAAATTTCGCGCGCGCGGCGCGGTCACGCCCGGAAAGCTCACCTTGGACGTGGACTCCGCCGGCAACACGACGCGGAAAGAGATTCCTTTGTCTCAGGCGCCCTACCTGATGGCGGCCTTAAAACCGTACGTCGCCACGCAGCAACTGGAGCCCGGCAGACAGCACTTCTTTGTGACCTTCGATCCGGCCACGCTGTCGCAGCAAACCACCGCGGTGACCATCGAAGGGCGCGAACATATTCGCATCGGCCAGCGGCTCGAGCCGGCGATCCGCATACGCCAACAATTCAAGGGAATTTCCGTGCTGTCATGGATCGATGGAACCGGCCGGACTCTCAGGGAAGAAAGTCCCGCCGGACTGTCCCTGGTGCAGCAAAGCGCGGAGGAGGCCAGGAGTCTGTCCGGCTCCCGATCGGTACCGTTGGATCTCGTGACTCAAACGGCTATCACACCCGACAAGCCGATCTTTACGCCGAAACATTCATTGACGCTCAAGCTAACCGGCATCACCTTGGCGAATTTTCCTTTGGTGAACGGCAGCCGGCAGCGGCTCGAGGGCGAGCACTTGCGCATTACGCGGGACGGAGTGGATCAGCTCCCGTCGATCTCGCTACCGATCCGGGATCGCCGTTTCGCCGCATTTCTCGAATCGACCCCTTTCCTTCAGAGCGATCATCCGCGGATCCGCGCGCTCGCCAAGGACATTGTGCGCGGGGAACAAGATGCGCGGCGCGCCGCTGTTCGCATCAAAAACTGGGTCCACAGAGAAATCGTGAAAGAACCGACCGTCAGCATTCCCAATGCTCTCGAAGTGCTCCAGACCAAGAAAGGAGACTGCAACGAGCACACCGTGCTGTTTAACGCCCTGGCGCGCGCCGCGGGAATACCGGCCAAAACTGCCATCGGCATTGTCTACCTTCGCGGCGCATTTTATTACCACGCCTGGTCTGAGATCTGGCTCGGCGAATGGATCTCGTTGGATGCGGTTCTCGATCAATTTCCCGCGGATGTCACCCACGTCAAATTTCTCGAAGGAGAAATCGACCGCCAGATCGATATCCTCCAACTTATCGGCGCTCTGAAAATACAAGTCTTGGAAGCGGGATAATGTTACGCTCCGAAACCAAGGGGCACGCCCTTCCAAGCGCGGTCAATGGGCCAAGTCCTCGCTGCGCGAGGAATATACCAAATTGCAGATTTCAGATCTCAAAATTGTGAATTTCGGACGCCTCCGTTCGTCCTGAGCCCCGTCGAAGGACTCTGAGAGGTTTTTTGGCAATCTACTAACCTAATGAACTTAGTAATGACCAATGATTAAACTCGTCAACCTGACCAAACAATACGGTAAGCTCGCCGCTGTCGACTCCCTGAATCTGGAAGTCGGCCAAGGCGAGATCTTCGGCTTTCTCGGCCCCAATGGGGCGGGAAAGACGACGACCATCCGGGTCATGATGGGCATTTTGAAGGCCACCTCGGGACAGGTGTTTCTGGGCGGTCACAATGTCGAGCGGGAACCCGGTCTGGCTAAAGCGATCTCCGGCTTCATCCCGGATCGGCCGTTCATCTATGAAAAACTAAGCGGCAGCGAGTTTCTGAATTTCGTCGGCAAGCTGCACTCCATGGAGGCGGGCCGGCTAGAACGGCGAATTGCCGAACTGCTCGCTTATTTCGAGCTCGAGCGATGGCGAGACGAGCTCGTGGAGGGCTATTCTCATGGCATGAAACAACGGCTCGTCCTCTGCGCCGCTTTGCTTCATCAGCCTCGAGTTCTGATAATCGACGAGCCGATGGTCGGGATGGACCCGAAGGGATCTCGCAGCTTGAAGGATCTCTTTCGCTCCCTCTCCGGCAAAGGCACGACCATCTTCCTGTCAACGCACAGCATAAGCGTCGCCGAAGAGGTTTGCCATCGGATCGGTATCATTCGGCAAGGGCGGCTTATCGCCTGCGGTACCATGGCCGAATTGCACGGGCAGGCGCGCAACCACGACGGCAACCTGGAAAGCGTGTTTCTCGAACTAACCCAAGAGGAGTCGGTACAGGGAAGCCGCGATGATAAAAGATGATTCGTGACACGGTCTTGCTTCTGTCGCCTCTATGGCTCTCCTGGAGGAACGATTTTGCGCGCGGCGATAAAAAGAGAGCACGGCGCATTTTTCTTCTCTGCCTTGCGGCGGCCATCTGGCTCGGAGCCTACTGGGTCGTTCGCCGTGTCCTGCTCTATTTTCAGACGGTCCACGATCTTGGCCCCGCCCTCGCTTATCAACTGCTGTTGATCATCCTGCTCACTTTTTTCTCTATGCTCCTGTTCAGCAACGTCATCACCTCGCTTTCTACTTTTTTTCTCGCGCGCGATTTAGAGCTGGTGCTGTCCACCCCCGTTACGGCTGATTCATTTTACTACGCGCGCCTTATCGCCACCGCGGCGAATTCTTCCTGGATGGTTTTGTTTTTCACGCTGCCGATCTTTGCCGCCTATGGCTCGGTATTCGGCGGCGGACTGGTGTTTTACCTCTGGGTAGCTCTCATTCTACCGCTTTTTTTGATCATTCCTGCGTCGGTAGGCGTTCTGATCACCCATCTTTTAGTCTACTTGCTGCCGGCGAAGCGCATCCGCGACATTCTGTTTTTTATCGGACTGTTCGCCTTTATCGTCTTGTTTTTCTTGTTTCGTTTTTCTCGACCCGAGCGTCTGGTTCAGCCGGAATCGTTCGGCCATTTCGTGCAGTTCCTGACCGCCATGGAAACTCCCTCATTTCCCTTCTTGCCCAGTACCTGGTCGGGAGAAGTTTTGGCCGGCGCGCTTTTCAACCGGCCCGCCGACCAGGGATTCTTCTATGCTCTATTGGCCAGTTACGCGCTGTTTCTGCCTTGGGCAATCTCCTGGGTTTGCGGCGCCGTATATCGTTCCGGCTGGTCCAAAGCCCAGGAATCGCGGCAAGGCCGGCGCAGAATGGATTTCTTCGACCGCCTTCTACAATGGCTGACTCTGCCGTTTCCGCCAATCATGCGAGCCCTGATCCTCAAAGATATCAAGACGTTTTTGCGTGATACCACGCAATGGTCACAACTCTTTCTCCTCGTCGCCTTGGTGATCGTCTATCTCTACAATTTTAAAGTGTTGCCTTTGGATCGCTCACCGATACCCACGGCTCCTTTGAAAACGGCGGTATCATTCGCTAATCTCGCTCTGGCCGGTTTTGTCTTGAGCGCCGTAGCGGTCCGTTTTGCTTTTCCCGCCGTCAGCTTGGAAGGCAAAGCTTTTTGGATTCTACAAACGGCGCCGATTCTTTTGCGCTCCCTGCTGTGGAGCAAATTTTGGCTTAATTTCTTGCCGCTGTTTGTTCTGGGTGAGGTTCTGATTGTTGTCACTAACCACTTACTCCAAGTGCCGAACTGGATGATGGGGCTGTCTCTGGCCACGATCTTCCTGATGACGCTGGGCATAACAGCCATCGGCATTGGTGTTGGAGCGCTGTATCCCAAATTTAATTACGACAACGCGGCGGAAATCCCGACGAGTTTCGGCGGCGCGATTTGCATGATTTTTAGCATCGCGTTTATCGGCATCGTCGTCATGATTGAGGCTTGGCCCGTTTATCAGCTGGCTCTGGAGACGTTGCGGCCTGGAAAAATAACGGTGCCGGCGTTTCGACTGATCGGGCCTTCGTTCTGCGCCGTGGCCGCGATTACCGCGCTCGCGGTGGTTGTGCCGATAAAGCTCGGCCTCAACCATTTGGAGCGCATGAAGGACTGAATATCAGGGCTTGGCTTATGGCATATAGCCTATGGCGTATGGTCGGTCTATATGCCGCAAGCTAGGAGCCACATAGGATTCTCCAATGCACTTGATCCATACAATCTACGAGCCCGCCGGCTCCGGGCCACACCCGACCATTCTCGCGCTTCATGGACGGGGCGCCAACAGCTCGGATCTTCTCGGCCTGGCTCCTTATCTCTGTAACGGGAGTCTTCTGATGATCTGCCCTCAAGGGCCGGTGGAGACTCCCATCGGCCCGGGGGCGGCGGGCTACGCCTGGTATCCCATGACTATGGGCGGCCCGCCTGACCTAGCGGTGATTTTGTCTGCCAGAGATAAGCTTCGGATCTTCCTGGATGAGTGTGTAGCGCGTTATCCCATCGATCCC
>DASTOD010000330.1:0-3203 GCA_035762645.1 Binatia bacterium
CTATAGGATTCGTCAACTGCGGGAGAACACATGGGGAAAATCCGTCTAACGTTATCTTGCTGGGAATATGACCGCACGCGGGCGCTTCAGGACGGGAGGGTTGAAGTTGAAGGTGTGGATTTGACTTATTTACCGCTCCACGTCGAAGAAACGTTTTGGCGCATGCTTCGTTATCAGGAGTTCGACGCTGCAGAGTGTTCCATGAGTTCCTATCTGATGTCCCGGGACAGAGGTAATCCGCGACTGATCGCCATACCGGTTTTTCCCTCTAGATTCTTTCGGCACTCTTTCATCTTTGTGAACGCGGACTCAGGCATCGAAGGGCCGAAGGATTTAATCGGCCGACGTGTGGGAGTGCCCGAGTATCAGATCACCGCCGCCGTGTGGATCAGGGGTATTTTGCAGCACGATTACGGCGTGTCGCCGGAAAAACTAAAATGGTTTACCGGCGGCGCTGAAGACGCGGGACGCGAAGAAAAACTCAAGCCCGACCTGGGAAAAGACGTTGACATTCGGTGGATTGGCCCGGATCGGACGCTGTCAAGCATGCTCGAGCAAGGTGAACTCGATGCGTTAATCTGTGCTCACATCCCCTCTCCGTTCGTGCGGCGATCTCCTAACGTGAGAAGACTGTTTCCAAACTTCCGTGAGGTGGAAAAGGATTATTATCGGCGCACAAAAATATTTCCCATTATGCACGCCATTGTCCTCCGCGAGGAGGTCTACGAAAAGTTTCCCTGGGTAGCCCAAAGTTTGTGCAAGGCATTTGCGGCATCCAAGAGGATTTGTGAAGAATCGCTGTATAAGTATTCGGCCCTCAAATACATGCTTGCCTGGTCATTTGCAGACGTAGAGGAAGAAAAGGAACTCTTTGGAGACCAATTCTGGCCCTATGGGTTGGAGGCCAATCGCCATGTTTTAGAAACCTTGATTCGATACTCTTACGAGCAGGGATTGATTAAGAAATTGCCGGAATTAAAATCGCTCTTCGCTCCCAATACTCTGGAAGATTTCAAGGTTTGACCCTACCATAGGAGAATTGTTCCTAGGCTGTATGGCAGACGAAAAAACAGCGCCGTTTGAAGAAACCAAGTGGTGGATCGACCGCGGGCCGGTGAAGGAACGGGAAAAGCCGGCTACGGAGGCCAAAGGCATCGTCGAAAAATGGGCCTACGAGCTTCTTAAGGGCTACAACCAAGACCAGGCGGCGAAAAATCTAGTCGACATCAACCCACGGATCCTCCAGGAACTCTCGGTACCTCGGGGAGAATGGGGCTACTTCTCTCTCGACGTAGGAACTTACCCGCCCGAAAAGCTGGCCAAAATCAAAAGTGGGCTGCCGCTGCCGCCTGGAGCCCGGGGAATAGTGATCGATGCCGGCTATTCCGTGAGAGTGGTAATCACCGCCGAGCCCGTGGGAGAAAGGTACGTGGATATCAATTTTACCGACGCGCCTTCGCTGGACTATTGGGTCAAGGGACAATTGGTCGAAGAGAAGGTCTTTGCCAATCCTGGCGAGGCGCTGAAAAAAATCAGAGGCGACCTGCGGCGATATCTGACGCCCCCCGACGTCTTTTAGCGGGCGGTAGAAAAACGACTCCATTGACTTGAACCCTGGCGGCCTTTGCCCAGATCATGGAACTCTGTTCAAGGTTCCAGGTTCAAGTTTTGGAGTCACGACATTGAACGTTGAACGTTTGAAACTTAAACGCGCCACGATCGCGCTAGTGGCAGCCGCAGGTTTGCGGTGTACAGCCACAGCCGCCTCCGGAAGCGCCTTCTTCGGCCCGAGAGCCCGGCGAGCTAAAAGTCGACAGCTGTTTGTCGACCGCCTCACTATTGCACTTGGGGCAGTTCACCGGCTCGCGCCTCGAGAGGACAATCTGCTCGAAATCATGGCCGCAGCGGCGGCAACAGTATTCGTAAATCGGCATAGCTTTCTCACTCCATTGGTAAGATTGCCGATCCGTCATCGCACCCCGCAGCGCTAAACGGTCTTGGCTTTGATCCTTTTCTGCTTCGCCGCCTCGCGCAGAGGGTTCTCGCGTGGAATGGGAACCAGAGAGGTCACTTCCAAGCCATAGCCCCGCAGTCCAACCAGATGTTTTCGGTTATTAGTCAGCAGCCGCATCTTCCCCACTCCCAAATCGCGCAGAATCTGCGCGCCGATTCCATACTCTTTAAATTCAGCGCGATAGACGAAGGAAACATTCATGTCCTTCTGTTGTTTCCCGTCGACTCTCGGATAAGCCACCATCGCCGGTTGTAAACCCTTGCGCTCGGGTTGCAGGTAAAGAATAACGCCCTTGCCTTCCTTGGCGATGAGCTCCAGGGACTGTTGGATGACCGCGCCGGTGTTCAAAAATTCGAAGCCGAAAACGTCTCCCGGCACATATTTCGTATGTACGCGGACAAGCGTTTCCTCCTTTGAGGAAATCTCACCTTTGATGAGCGCCAGGTGCTCGCTGTGATCGACGTGCGTATTGTAAACAATCGCCTGAAACTCGCCACCGATCCGAGTCGGAAGAGAGGCGGTGGCCGCGCGGTACACCAAAGAATCGTAATTCAGCCGGTACTGAATGAGATCGGCAATCGTCACGACTTTCACCTTGTGTTTTTTTGCGAACCTCATGAGATCCGGCTGGCGCGCCATCGTGCCATCGTCCTTCATGATCTCGCAGATGACGGCGGCGGGCTTGAGCCCGGCGAGGCGAGCCAGATCGACCGAACCTTCGGTCTGCCCTGCCCTGACCAGCACGCCGCCGTTTCTTGCCCGTAGAGGAAAAATGTGTCCGGGAGTCACAAGGTCGCGCGGCGTAGCCTCATCTGCGATCGAGGCAAGGATCGTCCGGGCGCGATCGGCTGCCGAAATTCCGGTCGTAATCTGGTCCGCGGCATCGATAGAAACCGTAAAGGCGGTGCCGAACGGAGAAGTGTTCTCGGACACCATCATCGTCAGTCCGAGTTGTCGCACCCTTTCCTCGGTCAGCGGAAGACAGACAAGGCCCCGCCCGTGGGTCGCCATGAAATTGATCGCGGCCGGCGTTACTTTTTCCGCCGCCATGCAGAGATCGCCTTCGTTTTCGCGATCTTTATCGTCCATCAAGATGACCATCCGCCCGCGGCGGATTTCGTCGATGGCTTCCTCTATGGTGGCCAGAGGCATAGGGCCTTAATCTACCATCTTGGGGCATGAGGTCAAA
>DASTOD010000331.1:0-3009 GCA_035762645.1 Binatia bacterium
CCAAGTTCTTATGGTTTTGGGTAAATCAGTTGGAGTACAACTGCCTCTCAGAGGATCAATGCCACGAGATACTTAATGCGTGGGCTGAGGACGCAAAAGTCAGAGGAAGAGTAGTTTGGCCGTGAAGCAAGGCGTTCTCATAACAGGAGGATCGGGTTTTTTGGGGCAGGGGCTTGCTCGCAAGTTGCTGGACTCAGGCTGTACGCGCGTGTGCATTTTCTCTAGGAACGAATATGCCCAGGCTTTGATGCGGGCTAAGTTCAATGACGACCCGAGATTGAGGTTCTTCATTGGTGATGTGAGAGACGTTGACAGACTAGAGCGGGCTATGGAGAGCGTGCATGACGTGGTGCATGCCGCCGCTCTGAAAAGAATAGAAGCCGGTCAATACAATCCCGACGAATTTACCAAGACGAACGTGCTTGGATCGATGAATGTGATCGAGGCATCGCGGAGGGCGAAGGTGTCGAGATGCCTGCTTGTTTCCAGCGACAAGGCGTTTCTCCCGGTTTCACCCTATGGCAAGACAAAAGCTCTAGCAGAGGACTTGTTCATGCAAGCGAACGATATGAGTCCCTACGGAACTCGCTACGCCGTTGTTCGTTACGGAAACGTGTGGGGGAGTACAGGGTCGGTTTTACCTGCGTGGCTGGAGTCTCTGAAGACTTCGCCTGTGGTGAAAGTCACCGATCCAGAAGTAACGAGATTCTTCATGTGGAGAGATGAGGCAGTAGATCTTGTCCTCGACACCCTGAAGACGATGGTTGGTGGTGAGCTGGCGATACCGACTCTTCCAGCTTACAGGCTTGGCGATCTAGCCGAAGCCCTAGGGGCCGACATGGATGTGGTCGGACTTGGCGAATGGGAGAAGAGACACGAGCTAATGGGGTATGGCAACTGCAGTTCTGATGCAAGGAGGATGACCGTGGAAGAGCTGAAAGAGGCGGTGAGGAGGGCGGCGTGATTGATAGATTGAAGGATAGCTTACTGTTCGTGTTTTTTTACATTAAATGTTTGTTTGTTCTGTTGTGGATCCTTAGTTTTCTGCCATTAAGCCCTCTCCACTGGATTTGTTGGGTGGTGACTGGCCACACTATGGCTCCCAAGTGGTTACGCGACGGGTTTGAAAAGATGGCTGAGAGCGCTGATTACGGCCCTCCCTGAAAAGCAAGTTATGAGCCCCCACCAAGTCACCAAGGACTTCGAGAAGGCGCTAGCAGCTTATACCGGCGCGCCCTACGCTGTGGCGGTAACGAGCTGCACGATGGCGCTGCTTCTCGCGGTGGCATGGCATTTGCGCGGCCACACTAACGCATCGGCGAAGGTGGGTCTCGTGGAAGTATCTATTCCCAAGCGCACCTACGTCTCAGTTCCTATGTCCATCATCCATGCTGGGGGATGGCCTACTTTCAGGGATGAGAAATGGGAAGGCTGGTATCAACTCGCCCCGCTTTTTGTATGGGATTCCGCGCGCTATTTTTCCAGCGGGATGTACTCGACTATCACCTCATACAATGCCGGGGTTTACCCGCAGGGGGGAATGGTCTGTCTCAGCTTCCACGCTCAAAAAACGCTATGCGATACACAGGGCGGGGCCATCCTCCACGACAACGCGGAAGCCGACGAGTGGCTACGCAGGGCTAGGTTCGACGGCAGGGCCGAGGGCATCGCTCCTAAGCACGACACCTTTACCCAGGTGGGCTACCACTGCTACCTCTCCCCGGATGTCTCTACGAGGCTCCTGTGGCGTCTGGGAGGGCTTCCCAAGCACAACCCTCCCCTGCCTTGGGGGCCGGGGACGGATTCGGACTATCCAGATTTAAGTTCGCTGGAGATATTTAAATGAAATGGATTCTCATAATCGTGATTATGGGCGGGGGGCAGCAAGGACATGCCGTTACGACGGCGACTTTTGATTCCATTCGGGCGTGTGACGAGGCAGCTAGATGGGTTATGTCAAACCATCGCGCATTTAGTGGTCCAGTTGCAAAGTGCTTCGAGTCCAAATGAAGCTCGTCTGCGCCAAGTGCTCTGGGACGGTGTTCACGGTCGAGTTCGATGGCGAGAAGTATTCGCTTGTCTGTGCGAGCAACTATCGTTGTGGCGAGACGGCTCCATTCAAGGTTGAGCCGGTGGCGCAGGAAGACCCCAATCAGTTCAAGTATCCCGGCATCGTATGGTTCCCGACAGCATGAAAGACACGCTACAAGTCACCTCCGACGAGCAGGACGGCAAGGTCTTTATCGCCGTTCGGGAAAGCAAATCCGGCCGCTACGCCGAAGGGCTTCTCGACAAGGAAACCGCTCGTCAGTTTGCTGACTTTGTTGGAAGGGCTGCTTACAAGGCGCATTACGGTGTGTGGCCGCCAGATGAAAGCCACGCCATCGCAGAGTTCAAGAGAAAAGACCTCGAGACAAAACGGCAGTACCTGATTATCCGCATCGCACACATGCTGCGGGATCTGCAGGAGCGAAACACCAAGCATCTCTACCGCGCCGAGTGCGTAGTGGATGAGGTCCTTAAGGCCACGACGTGAAGTGTGCCTTGATTCCGGCCAGGGGAGGCAGCAAGCGTGTCAAACGGAAAAACATCAGGCAATTCGCAGGAAAACCGTTGCTCAGTTATTCCATTATCGCCGCGCAGAAGGCGGGCATCTTCGAGCGCGTCTACGTTAGCACCGAGGACAAGGAAATTGCCGACGTTGCTGGGGAGTATGGTGCTAGCGTCCTTTGCCGTCCTGGGAATCTGGCTGCTGATGAGATTGGGACTCAGGAAGTAGCCGGGTATCACCTGAAGATGCTGCGCGAGACGCCGGACTTTTGCTGTGTCGTATACGCTACATGCCCGCTTCTCACGCCACAAGACCTGAAGGACTCGTTCAAGCTCCTGAAGCGTGATTACGTCGTCACAGAGGGTTGGCTGTATTGGGGGCGTCCCTATTGGTTTATTCATGGGAAGCCACTAACCGAGAGCGTGAAGTACGACGTTGGTGAGCGGTGGATTGACATA
>DASTOD010000332.1:0-2237 GCA_035762645.1 Binatia bacterium
AAAGGAGGTAAAGACAATGTCCCAAAACCTCTCCGGTCCCTTTTCGACCACGGTTTCGGGTTCTGCTGCAAAAGCTTCAACGCCGGTTTTGTCTTTCTTCCCCCACCGCGCTTTAATCGCGGGATAGAAAATACCGAATAGTGTTAGCGCAAACAGGATCAGGACTCCTGGACGCCAGAGCCAGGCTCGCCCATAGTTGTCGGTGGAGAGAAAGAGTCTGTTCTCCATGAGCGGCCCCAGGACAAGACCTAAAAGGAGCGGCGGTCTTTGCCAGTCGAGCTTTACCATCACCCATCCGAGCACGCCGAAGCCCAGGACCACCAGCATGTCTTGAAACGCATTTTTCTCGGCGAAGCCGCCGAGATAAATCAGCAGTATGACGAAAGGAATAATCAAGCTGCCGCGAACTTGAGTGATCTTGGCTAGTTGGTTCAAAAACAGAAAACAGATTCCGACGGTAATAAGATTAGACAAGACGATGATCCAGACAAAGGAAAACGTGAGATCGAGTTTTCCCTTAGGCGGGGGAAGGAGCATGTCGGGTCCGGGTACAATCCCCTGGATGATAAAGGCCCCCAAGAGAATCGCCGTTGTGACGCTTCCGGGAACACCAAAGGCAATCGTCGGGATAAAGGCGCCTCCCAGCACCGAGTTATTGGCCGCTCCCGGCCCTAGAACTCCTTCGACCGCCCCCTTGCCGAAGCGCTCTTTGTTCGGTGAGCTCTGCACCGCATGGGCATAGGCGAGCCACTGTCCGACGCCTCCACCCATCCCAGGGATGAGGCCGACATAGGCGCCGATGGCGCTGCAGCGCAGAACCAGCCGCAAATGGTGAAACGTGTCTTTCACACCCTGCAACACGCCGCCTAATTTGCCCATCTTCTCTTTGGCGATGCTTCCCCCTTGGACGGCTAGATCAACAATTTCAGGAATCGCAAAGAGCCCCACCGTAACTGGCACCAGGCCGATGCCGTCCCAGAGAAATAAATGACCAAAGGTATAGCGCTGTATCCCCGATATGGGATCCAAGCCGACCATTGCCAGGCAAAAACCGAGGCCCCCGGATATCAGGCCCTTGAGAAGATTGCCGCCGCTCAGCGAGACCACGAAAGTCACTCCCACCAAACCGATCATGAAAAATTCCGGCGAGCCAAACGTAAGAACCAACGGACGAACTATGGGAATAGACAGTGCGAGACAAAAGGCGCCGAAGATCGCTCCGACTAAAGAGCTCATCAAGGCCGCGCCTAAAGCTCGGCCCGCCTCTCCCTTTTTCGCCATCGGATGGCCATCGACAATGGTTGAAGCCGTAGTCGGCTCGCCGGGAACGCCGAACAGGATCGAAGTGATATCGCCGGTAGTAGCCGTAACTGCCGACATGCCGAGAAGAAACGCAAAGGCCTCTACCGGGGACATTTTGAAGATGAAGGGAAGCATCAGAGCCAGGGTCGTGGGGCCTCCGAGCCCGGGGAGAATACCTACCCAGAAACCCACGGCAATACCGATAAGCATCAAACTGAAGGTCGAGGGGTTTAAAACCTGGTAGAACCCTGAGACCAACGCATTCAACATGTCAAGCATGGGGCGCTCCCGTTTACCCGCGCGACGGGTGTCTTTGACTTCCCGCTGACGGCGCAAAGAGTGTGGCAGCCGCTGTGGCAGAGATCGTTAGGACGACTTGAACAGCGAGACGAGCAATCCTTCCGGGAAAGGTACGTTGAGCATTCTTTCGAATAACCCGTAAAAGAAGGCCCACGTGCAAAAGGTCACAATTAACGCCATCGGCCATTTCTCTTTTCCCGCCAACTTTAGATACGCCAGCATCGTCAGCGGCACGGCGATCGGAAAACCCAATAACCAAATCGCGAGGAAAAACCCTACGGTCCAACTGAGGATCACCACTGTCCGACGGTTGGCGACATCCGGCGAAACACGCACGCCTTCTTCACCCACCGCGACTGATTTGGGCTTCTTCTTTAGATCCTTGACCAACTGCAATAGTGCGAGCAGAAGAGTCGGCGTGCCGATAACCCAAGGAAAAAGTCCTGCGCGGTGACCGAAGTTGCGGCTTTGCCACAATGCCACGGCGAGGAGCACGACAACGACACCAGTAAATAGAGCCGCCTTACTAAACCTAAGACCCTGAGTCTCGGCTGATTGAGCGGTCGCGCCGGCTTGTGTCTCGCTGGCTTGATGTTTTATCGCCTCACGTTTGCGACTGATGATTGGATAAAGGA
>DASTOD010000333.1:0-22467 GCA_035762645.1 Binatia bacterium
GTGGGGCGCCGGTTCCCTTCATCGACAAACTCGCCGGGAAATTGCACTTTGTCCGGCTTCCAGCCAATCCCGCGCTCGAACAGATCTATTTGCGCGTTCGATTGACCAAGGGACAATACAACTGGACTCAAGCCGATACCGAGACTTACGCAGTGCCGGCGTCGATTCTCGGGGTGGATCGCCGGGACGAAAGTTACGCAGGACAAATGCAGCAACTGGTTCTTTCAGTCTTGAACGGGCGGGAGTACCTGGAAAAGAACGGTCATACCAAATGGAAGAGCTCCATTTTGCAAACCTATTTTCCGAACCGCGGCTATGAACCGACCAATCACGTCATTCAACTTTTCAATGTTCTCGACAAGCAGGGTTACAAAATCGTGAAGAAATAGCGAAAGGAATTTCCGGCGATCAGGAACGGAATGGCGGTGAAAAGCTGCTATGAGGGATAAGCGCTCGCCTGTCATCGCTTGCAGATCCTGTCGGGTGACGGATTTTGCCCGGGGCACCGAGGCGATGCGCTCCCGCTTGGGAAGACAACTGGACCTGGGATTGTTTTGTAGCTTTTTGCCTGGGAAGGGCGCGGCGGAGAGAGGTTACTGGTGGCGGTGAACTATGCCCCTAACCAGAGCCAGTGCTACGTCCGGTTGCCGCTTGCGCATCTGGCCAGCCAATTCGCGATGGCACCTAAAGGACTTGCTCGGTGATGCCACTTACGACCGAAAAGGCAGCGACCTGCAAGCTCGCGGACTATACCTTGATGAGCGTCCCTGGAGCGCCTGCGCCTTTGCGCTGACGAAACTAAAAGACGAATGAGCAGAGAGCCAGCACCGCGCCAACGTGATCCTGAGTCATCTTCCGAGTCCTCCGTTTCCGTTGAGCCTTTTGCTATTGCCCCAAAGTCCAATAGATGTTTCTCACAAGCACGCGGTAGTCTTCCAAGTCGTAAAGCCGCTACGAAGATTGTGCGCTCGATCGCCCAGGGGAGGTTTCGAAAGAAAGGAGGCTCAAGTGAACGTTCACCCCGTAGACTACCTGGTGCATTTCTCGAACATCCTGTTGCTCGTCGCGTATTCGGTGCGGGACATTCTCTGGTTGCGCTGGTTTGCCGTTGCCGCCGCGCTCACCAACATCCCGTACTTCCTCCTTCAGGGCACCGTGCTCTGGCCACCGGTTCTCTGGGCGCTCGTATTCACCGCGATCAATCTGTATCAAATAGCGCGCCTCTATCTCGAACGACGTCCGGTGGTGCTCTCCAGGGACGAGCAGACGCTCTATGAACTCGGGTTTCGTTCGCTTCGACCGCGCGAGTTCGTTTCACTGTCGCTCGTGGGCGAGTGGAAGAACGCCGAGGCAGGCGAGCGGGTCGTGACCGAGGGTGAGCCAGTGTCGTGCCTCTGCATCTCGATCACCGGCAGCGCAGACGTCCGCAAGCAGGGCCAGCGCATCGGGGCGCTGAGGCCGGGGAATATCATCGGCACCGCGCTGGCCCTCACTGGCGATCCATCGCCGGTGGAAGTGACCTTCATTGAGCCCGCACGCTACATGCGCTGGTCGCTCCCGAGCCTGCGCCGGTTCATGGACAAGCGGCCGGACCTGCGCGTCACGCTGCAAGGTCTCGTGAACCGCGATCTTGCCGGCAAGCTGGATACGGTGTTGTCGTCGCGACCGGTAGCGTAGCAAGGATGCAGTTTCCGATCGGCGTCGAGAATCCGAGAAGTGGTGGCGAGGGAGTTGGCCGCCTTTTCCGACGGCGCCAACGAAACGTCACAGGAGATGTTGTCATGCACCGACATATTTCAATGGTGGCTCTGGTTCTCGGCACGATTCTGGGGACGCTGGCGATGTTGGTCAGTCAGCGCGTTGGGGCGGCAACCACGCCTGCACGTGGCAATGTTTCAGCGACTGACCCTTCCGACATCGATGCGGCGGAGTATGAGCGTGCGCCGGTTATAGTGGATGGCCAGGTGCTGTTTCAAGTGCGCGGGTTCCCGGCCTACCCGGCCCAAGAGCGCGCAAAGACCATCAGTAAGCGCATTGAAGTGATTGCGGCGGATCAATCCGTGACTGCTGGGTCGTTGGCCGTGGTCGAGATGGAAGACAGAACCAGAGTCATGGCCGGCGATAGCCTTGTGGTAGGCTTTGTCGATGCAGATGCTGTGGCGGAAAACGTCTCCCGTAAGCTCATCGCCGAAAGAGCGTTGATAAAAATCGGCGCGGCGATGGCTTCCTACCGAAATGACCGCAGCCCGCGCATCTTGCTCTTCAACACTCTATACGCGCTCGGCGCCTCGGTGCTATTGGCGATCGTGCTGCTCGTAATTCGCGGCGCATTCCGCAGACTGGATGCGCTTGCCGAGCGGCGCTTTAAGTCCCGGATCGAAGCGTTGGAAGCCCAGTCGCACCAGCTCGTTCAGGCGCGGCAACTGAGAAACGCGCTGCATGGCATTCTCAAAGCACTGTATCTGTTGGCGGTGCTGGTGCTCGGCTATCTCTACCTGCACTTTGTCCTTGGCCTTTATCCATGGACGCGACCGCTTGCGACACGATTATTGGGAATCTTTTTGGAACCACTGCAGGCTATGGGGATGGGATTGCTCGATAATCTGCCGGGTTTGGCTTTTGTAGCGATCCTGGTGATCGTGATGCGCTATGTTCTGAGGGTGACGCGGCTGTACTTCGAGAGTATCGATCGCGGCACCGTCACGCTCGCTCGTTTTGACCGTGAGTGGGCTTTGCCGACGTACAAAATCGCGCGCCTGCTTGTCATCGCCTTTGCGGTGGTAGTGGCTTATCCGTACATCCCCGGTTCGAGCTCGGAAGCATTCAAGGGCGTGTCGATCTTTCTTGGCGTGGTCTTTTCGTTGGGCTCGTCGTCGGTCATCGCCAATCTGATAGCAGGCTATGCCATGATCTACCGGCGCGCGTTTAAGGAGGGTGATCGCATCAGCATCGACAATCTCACCGGCGATGTGACCGAGAGGCGACTCATGGTAACGCACCTGCGTACGATCAAAAACGAGGATATCGTCGTGCCGAATTCAACGATCTTGAACAGCCACATCATAAACTACAGCACACTCGCGCGCACCCGCGGGCTGATTCTCCACACCACCATCGGAATCGGTTACGAGACTCCCTGGCGTCAGGTCGAGGCGATGCTGCGACTCGCCGCCGATCGCACCCCTGGGCTGCTTAAGGAGCCCGGGCCATTTGTGCTGCAAAAGTCGCTGGGCGATTTTGCCGTGACCTACGAGCTGAACGCCTACTGCAACGACCCGCAGGCCATGGCGCGGCTGTACACGGCGATGCACCAGAATATCCTGGATGTTTTTAACGAGCACGGCGTGCAGATCATGACACCGGCCTATGAGGGCGATCCGGAAGCGCCCAAAGTTGTTCCGAAGGACCAGTGGTATTCGCCACCGGCCAAACCAACCGATGCGCCGGCCAATGATGGACATAAACTATGAGTGAGTTCACGGAGGCAAATAGCCTTGCGAGACTTTTTCAGGTCCCCGCGAAAAGGGCTAATCGTAGTTAGCAGAAAACCGTAAGCACAACGGCGTGGCGCCCAAGTTTGAGCTGTTCTCCGGCCTCAACATGCAGTTTCCGACGGGTGCTATGACTGCGGACCAAAGAGCGAAACGTTTTCCACCAGACGGGAGCCCGCACATGGTTGGAGTACCACGAACAAAGCGCGTGAGCGCGGCAATTTATGCATTCTCGGTAATGTTCATCGTCGGGTGTACCCCACTATATATGTGGGATACTCACATCACATCCACGCCAAGGCCGAATTCTGGTGTAGCCGAACTGGCGGGCGAACCGGTGGCGATGCTTGGCCCTATTACCCCGGCGGGTCTTCAGGGCTTCAGCCCTTTTTTGTCCCGCTCCCTGATTGCAGCGATCTCGGAAGCATCTCCGTCTTTCCGGGGAATCCCGACCCATGAGACGGTGAACGTGATCAATGGCCAAGGGTTATCAGGGGAATACACAGATCTAATCTCGGGCTTCGTTCGGAGCGGGATCCTTGAACGTGAGCGGCTGCAGCGGCTCGGCTCGGCACTGGGCTCACGTTATGTGCTGCTACCAGGTCTCGCCGACTTTAATCAAGTCCTCGTAGACAGGTTTGAGATTGTCGGATTCAAGATGGTTAGGAATCGGGTCATCACCCTGCGGCTCTGGCTGCAGCTCTGGGACACGCAGACAGGCCAAATTGTTTGGGAATCGACGGGAGAGGCCACCATGGCGAGCGAGCTGTTATTGCCACAGCGAATCGTTCCCCTTGATGAGATCGGGCAGAAGCTGTGGCTACGCATGATCCAGGAAAACTTGCCGGCGGAGAAAGACCAAATCACAAACCTCTTTCAACAATTGAAGGAAAGGAAGCTCAAGTGAGTCGAACGACGTCCGGTGGTGCTCTCCAAGGACGAACAGAAGCTCTATGACCTCGGGTTTCGTTCGCTTCGGCCGCGGGAGTTCGTTTCGCTGTCGCTCGTGGGCGCGTGGAAGAGCGCGAGGCCGGGGAGCGGGTCGTGGAAGGATGCAGTCTCTGATCGCCATTGAGAACTCCCTATCTAGCCGGCCTCTCTGGCTTTTTTCGCCTCGGGCGGATTTTTGGCTCGCTTGCGGTGGAGCTTCAGTTGCGCTGCTGGCGTCACTGCTCTTAATTGCTTGGCATGGTGACCGTGAACTCGACGCCTTGGACTTCGTGCTGTCTGAGTTTCATCTCGGAGCGACTTACGCTGCCATCGCGCAGCGGCGCCTCTGGCATCATCGTCGAGTTGATGTGCTGGTCGTGCCTCTGGTTATACTGGCGCTGACTTACGCTCTTTCGCTGAGCGGCCAGGCCATCTTGCTAACATCCATAGCGATGTATGCTGCCGTCTGGCACCGCGGGCGGCAAAGTTTGGGAATAGCCCGCTTCTACCAGCGTCAGATTGGCGGACCGGTGTCGCCGACGCACGCATTGTTGTTCCGTGGAGCTATCTATCTGCCCATGCTGGCGGCGACGTTGGCCTACACTCATCTGGCACCAATGGAATACGAAGGGGAACCTTATTTCTCATTAAATTTCGGTGCCGAAATAACGTCGATAGCCGCCGTCACTGCAGCGGTATGGGTGATGGCTTATCTTGCATGGACGCTCCGGCAAAACCGCGGCGCGCCTACCCCGCTGCGGAATATTGGAAGCCTGGTTCATCCAGGCGAGTGGTGGGTGGTTCTAGCGCATGCGGTCGCCTTTGGCAGTGGTTATGTGCTCGGCGCAGCAAATGCGTCGTTCTTGTTGGTTCTCGCCGTGCATCATGAGGTGCAATATCTCTATTTCGCCTACGCCATGGCACGGCGCTCAACCGAGCTTCACGCAATGATCAGAACAAGCATTGACCCGGCGCTGAAGAATTCTGATTCGCGAGCGTCCATTGCGACGGGACGCAAGTTTCCAACCGAGATAGAGCACGCCACGTCTTTTGCTGTCTGGCCGGTCATCGGTTTTGTCGGAGCAATCGTCGGCAGTTGGTTGAAACTAGAATGGCTGGCGCCGCTGGGCATCGGCGGACTTTTCTGTCACTACTGGCTCGACGGGCGCATCTGGACGCGACGGTCGCTGAATGCCTGAGGAGGGTTGGTGTCAGGTGTCGGGTTTCAGATGTCAGCAACAGAGTTTCGGAGGCGAAAAGCGAAACCTGTAACTAACAGGAGTCTGCTACAGGGTAGCTGGGGGGATTTCGTGCCTGAGGAGAGAAAAATGCAGTGGAAAACATTTTTGGCCGTGACTCTGATCCTCGGCGGTTTAAGCGGCTGCTCCAGCATTGGTCCGGGCACGTTGGCGCGCGATAGGGTTGACTATATTACGGCGATCTCCAATTCGTGGAAATCTCAAATGTTGCTCAATCTGGTCAAGCTTCGTTACGGCGATGCGCCGGTGTTTCTCGACGTGGCTTCAGTGATCAACCAATACGGCATTGAGGGCTCTCTCGGGTTTTCCGGCAACTGGACTCATAATGCCCAAGCGCCGTGGCCGTACAGTGCTCTTTATAACTGGTTCGGTACGGGAAGGTACGCGGAGAGGCCCACGATCACTTACTCGCCTCTCAGCGGCGAAAAGTTCGCGCGCAGTCTCATGACTCCGATCCCGCCCGCGGCGGTGCTGAATTTTTTACAAGCGGGATACCCGGTCGATGTGGTGCTACGTCTCATGGTGCACAGTATCAACGGTATTCAGAGCCGGTACGGCGGCGCGCGAATGCGCGTTGCCGACCCGGAATTTTATACGTTGGTGGAAAAGCTACGCGAGGTCCAGCACTCCGGCGATATCGGTATGCGGGTGCGGAGAACCGGCGAACAGACGTCCACGTTGGTGATATTCAGCAGAAAGCCCAATCCGACCATTGAGGCGGCTCGCGCCGAGGTGCGCAAGATTTTGGGTCTTGATCCTAAGTCAGAGGAATTCAGCGTCGTTTACGGTTCAGTTGCTGCCAATGACAAAGAGATCGCCATCCTTACCCGGTCGATGCTCGAAATTCTCATTGATCTGGCTTCTTACATAGAAGTTCCAGCCGCTAGCGCGACGGAACGGCGTACTTTTCCAACACCGGCGCCCGAAGTAGTCAATGGCGCTCCGCTGGCGCCGCTCATAAGGATTCTTAGCTCTCCCCAAATTCCCGCCGATGCCTTTGCCGCCGTGCCTTATCAACAGGACTGGTACTGGATCGACGACAGAGACCTTGGTTCCAAGCGGCTGTTTTCTTTTATCATGTTTCTCTTCACGCTCACCGAAACTGGAGAAAAACAAGGCGCCCCGATCATCACGATTCCCGTCGGATAAACTTTTAACGGACTGATCTCGGAGCCCGTACGAAGCTCCAAAAGGAAAATGCTTGTTGTTGCCTTCTGCCGGCTCGCCATTCCGGACTTCGGAGAATCACTGCGTTCGGGTTGGCTTGAGCCGCCGGACAGGACAAACCTTGGAGGGTTTGGCCATGATCGACCTTCAACGCGATATCGCTCGCGGCGTGCTCGCGGTGCTCTTTATTGTGACCCTGATCGGATCCTCTATCTGGATCTTGCGGCCTTTTCTCGGAGCGATCGTATGGGCTACAACGATCGTAGTCGCCACCTGGCCTCTGATGATTTCCATACAGGCAAAGCTTTTCGGCAAGCGTGCCTTGGCGGTTACGGTGATGACACTTTTCCTCTTGTGTGTCCTGGTCGTGCCGCTGACATTGGCGATCGGCACGATCGTCTCTAACGTCGATGAGATTGTGGGATGGGTAAAATCATTGGCCTCCTTCAGGATGCCCTCTCCACCGGAGTGGGTGGCCAGTGTACCGTTCGTCGGGACAAAAGCGGTTGAGTTGTGGGAAGGCGTCGCTGCCGCGGGGATCCAAGAAGTTACGGTTAGAGCGGCGCCCTACGTCGGGATCTTTATTGGATGGTTGGTTGCTCAGCTGGGCAATATAGGGGTCTTGCTGGTGGAGTTCTTGTTGACGGTCATTCTCGCCGCCGCCATGTATGCCAACGGCGAGCTCGCGACAGAACGCCTCTTGCGCTTCGGCCGGCGTTTGGCCGGACCGAGCGGGGAGAACGCAGTCCATCTCGCCGGGCAGACGGTCCGCGGCGTTGCACTGGGTGTGGTGGTCACCGCGCTGACGCAAACGATTTTTGCGGGTGTGGGCCTGGTGATTGCCGGGGTGCCTTTTGCCGGCTTACTCACCGCAGCGATGCTCCTTTTGTCGATTGCTCAGATCGGAGTTGTTCCGGTCCTCGGGGCTGCGGTGGGTTGGCTTTACTGGACCGGGGACTCGGGCTGGGGAACTTTTTTGCTTGTCTGGACGCTTGTGACGGGCACCATGGATAATTTTCTGCGGCCGGTCTTGATCCGAAAAGGCGCAGATTTACCCTTGCTGCTTGTTTTCGCCGGCGTGGTTGGCGGTTTGCTTGCCTTTGGATTGATCGGAATCTTCGTTGGCCCAGTCGTGTTGGCGGTGGCCGAAAAGCTGCTCAACGCGTGGATTGATACCGAGCTGATAGTCCCTAAAATGACCGAATCGCAGCAGCCACCCGGGGAAATAGCCGATGGTGGTGCCAACGCTGCACCAGTTGAATCCTCCCGTACCTCCGTTCTGGGGTGATCACCGGCGCGGTTTAGATTTGGAACTATAGCTTTGCTTTGTACGTATTGGACTAAAGTCCAATATACGGCCGGGTAAGCTTTCTGATATCGAAGTGTTCAACATGAAGACCTGGAATGTTGGAACAATGGAATAGTGGAATCGTGGAAGAATGGAAGATTGGAATCACCCTTCCATTATTACAACTGAATTTTCCTAGCTAGAGGAGGAGTTATGCGAAGGGGAAATGTTTTGCGGTTAGCGGCGGTGGGCTTGGTAGGCGCCCTTATCGGGTTTAGTCAACTCGGTATAACACAGACCAAACCCGCCGAGGGCGACAAGCCGGCGAGCAATTTGGAAATCATCCACGAGAAGCTCAAGGCGGATAAAAAATTGATCGTGGCGAAGTATATGGAATTAACGGAATCGGAGGCTAAGAAATTCTGGCCTGTCTACGAGGACTATCAGAAAGATCTGCAAACGAGCAACCAACGAATGCTTCGCTTACTGGAGAGCTACGCCGCGGACTACAAAAACAAGTCGCTTACGGATGAAAAGGCGAAGAAGCTGCTCGACGAGTGGATTGCGATCGAACAGGACGAGGGCAAGCGCCGCGGCGCTTTCGCTCCTAAGGTCCTGCAGGCATTGCCGGCAAAGAAGGGGGCGCGTTACCTGCAGATTGAAAACGAGTACCGGATCCTGTTGCGGTACGAGCTTGCAGCGACGGTGCCGTTGGTGCAGTAGGGACGAGAGGCGAGGGTCGCGAGAAACAGTCATCAGTTGTCAGTGGTCGTTATCAATAGAGGTGAAAAGAAGGTTTCAGGTTTCAGTGTTCAGGTTTCAATCCTGACATCTGAAACCCGACACCCGAAACCTGAAGGAGAAGCGCAATGAAATTTCATTTTGTAAAAACAAATTTGAGCGTCGCAATCGCGGTGTTTACGTTGGGTTTTGCCGTCCTAACGCCCCCTGTGGCACTGGCGTCGAGCAAGAGCGAGATCGACCGCAGCGCCACACAGTCGTTGACGACTCTGTACAAAAATACGCCCGGCGCCAAGGAATTGGCCGACAAAGCGGTGGGCGTGTTGGTCTTCCCGAGCATCGTCAAAGGAGGCTTTATTATCGCCGGCCAATTCGGTGACGGCGCCTTGCGCAAGAACGGCAAGACCGTCGCCTACTACCGTTCGTTGGCGGCGTCCTACGGTTTTCAGGCCGGAGTCCAGGCGTATGGGTACGTGTTATTCTTTATGGATGACGCCTCGCTTCAATATCTCGATAACAGCGCCGGCTTTGAGCTAGGAACCGGACCAAGCCTGGTCGTGCTCGATGCAGGCTTCGGCAAAAATCTATCGACGACGACGCTACAGAAAGGCATCTATGCTTTTATTTTCGATCAAAAGGGGTTGATGGGCGGGTTAGGTATCCAGGGATCGAAGATCACCAAGATCAACCCGTCTCCCTAATGGCAGCAAAACAATGCCTCGCGCAAAGACGCAAAGGGCGCCAAGTTCAAACAAAGAGGAAAAATATTTTTCTTTGCACTCTTGGCGGCTTGGCGAGAAATCTTCTCTAAGCAATCTGTTGAACAAGGTCAGATCTGAAGGAGAATCGCGATGAGTTTGAACTTCTCGAAAATAACCATTAGCAGCACGCTGGCAATTATGCTGGTCGGCGTAGCGCCGAGTATGGCGCAGGACAAGCCGGCCGACAACATGCAAATTTTGCGTGACAAAATCAGAGCCGATAAGAAATTACTCGTGGCCATGAACATGGAGTTGACGGACTCTGAGGCAAAATCTTTTTGGCCGATCTATGATCAGTATCAAAAAGACCTCCAAAAGATTAACCACCGTATCGTTAGTTTGCTGGAGAGCTACGCGGACGACTTCCGAAAGAAGTCGCTCACCGACGACAAGGCGAAGAAACTGATCAATGAGGCAACGGCAATCGACGAGGCCGAGGCCAATCTCAAGGGTACCTATGCCCCCAAGCTCAGCAAAGCCCTGCCGGTGAGAAAGGTCGTGCGTTACCTGCAGATCGAAAACAAGATCAGGGCTGTTGTGAAGTACGATCTCGCATCAGGCGTTCCGCTGGTGCGGTAGGAAGCGTTGCGAGGGACAAGGGTCGAGGACAGGGTGAAAGTGACCGGTGATCGGTCATCAGGGGTAAGCCGAAAGGCAAGGTTTCGGGTTTCAGGTGTCAGGGGTAAGACTGGGAAATCGATCGCGGAATTTCTTTGAGGAAACTTCGATGACCAAGACGAAGATTGCGATTGGTGTGTGGTTAACGGCCGTGCTCCTAGCCGGCCATGCGATCGGCCAAGAACTCGACGGTACGCTTAAGAAGATCAAAGAGTCGAGTACCTTCACCCTTGGCTATCTTGAGACCGCGCCGCCATTCTCTTTTCCGGGACCCGACAAACGTCCGGTTGGCTACTCCATCGATCTTTGCACGCACGTCGCGAGCGCGATCCAGAAACAGCTCGGGATAAATCTGAAGCTCAACTGGGTGCCGGTCACGGCCGAGAATCGCATCGACATGGTGGCGCAGGGCAAAGTGGATATCGAATGCGGGACAACGACCGCCAGTCTTTCGCGTCAAGAGCGGGTCGACTTCAGCCTGATGACCTTCGTTGATGGGGGAAGTCTCATGACCTCGGCAGATTCAAGCCTGCGCGGGGTGCCCGACCTGACTGGGAAGAAGATCGCGGTCATTCCCGGCACCACCACGGAAAAGGAGTTAACCAAATTCCTCAAGGAACAGTTTGTTACCGTTGAGATTGTTCGCGTCAAAAATCACGTCGAGGGCCGCACGGCAATTGAGAAGGGATCGGTAGATGCGTTTGCTTCCGACCGGGGGATCCTGATTGGGCTCGCGGTCACATCCAAGGACCCGACGCGCTTCGGCCTGGCGAACGTTTTGTTCTCCTATGAGCCGTATGGCTTCATGCTACGCCGTAATGATGCGGCGTTCCGGCTAACCGTCAACCGGGCGCTGGCCGAGCTTTACCGGTCCGGAGGCATTGCACCCATCTACGACCGCTGGTTCGGCGGCTTCGGCAAACCTACCCAGGCGATCCAGGCTATGTATCTCCTCAACGGAATACCCGAGTAATCTTTGACTCGTCGCAGGTAAAAGCGCGCGCCCGCGCCAGGCCCCAAGTACTTTGGACCATACGTGGAGCGCTAGGCCAGCTGCGATCAGCGAGTCGCGGGAGTGACAACGTTTCAAAGAAAGTAGAAAACCGATGCGGGATGCTCCTTTGAAAATCTGGCCGGGGTTGCTTGTGACGCTCGCGTTCGCAGGATGCGCGACAACAAAGATCATAAACACGTGGCGAGACCCCAAGTACCAAGGGCCCCCCTTTAAGCACATCTTGGTTGTCGGGATCGGCGATAACGAGAGCACCCGCAGGACGTTTGAAGACGAGTTCGCTAGGCACATGCGGCTGAGCGGTGTTCCGGCAGTGGCGGGTTACACGCTGATTCCGCAAGCTCGCGAGGCGGACGCCGCAGAACTCAAGGCTGCCGTCGCGGAGTCGCAAGCAGATGCCATACTCATCACGCGACTGGTCCACGTTGCCAAGCGGACCCAGACTTATCCTGGCCCTGTAAGCGTACCCCACCCGGCTGGCTACCAGGGGAATGTCTACGGCTTTTATACCTCTGCTAGGACCTCTCTGTCTCCGGTGGCCGTCGAATACGAGGTCGTGACCCTCGAAACCAACCTATGGGAGGTCAGGCAAGAGAGTCTCGTCTGGTCGGCTACCACCGAGACTTTCTCGCCCGACAATGTCGTCAAGGCGACGGCCGAGTTCGCGCAGATGGTTATTCAGACGTTGCGTGAGCAGCGGTTGATCTAGATCTAGATCGGATTATCCGAGGAAAAACCACACCACATACTTTGTACTTTGTAGGGCTTGGAAGGTTTGACACGAGTCCGCCATTCGCCGACATCGAAAGGCTGTCGTGTGTGAGTGCGGTCGATAAAGATCGGGTGCTTTACTGCGGAGGAGGGAAGGTTCGCCTCTACCAAATCGACGAGGTCGCGCTGGGAAGAGGTGTTGCTTACGGGCGGTGCTTAGATGAAGAGACGATACATCTTTAACTGGATCGTCGGGATTGGGGGATTTCTAATCCTCGCTTTCATCACAATGCTTCTCGTTCTGCCCCGGCTCATCGACAGTCAAGCGGTAAAAGAGGAGATCCGGACGTTTCTTTCGCAAAAAACGGGTGGGTCTGTCGCTATGGAAACGATAGATCTCCACTGGATTCCTCGAGCTCAGGTAGTCATCCGGAACGGGAGCATTTCCGTGGCTGATCGAGCCGAAGGGAGGTTCGAGACGCTGCGAGTTTATCCGTCGATTTTAGACCTTCTAACCGGCCGGCTGATCGTTCAGGGAGCGACCCTGGAGAAGCCGGCGCTAACGATCAAACTACCGGAGCGGTCAGAAGAACCCCTGGAATTAGACGAGTTAGAGACAAATCTACGGGCTTGGCTGGCGGCACTGACATCAAAGGTTCCGGCGATGGTCTTCAGCCTCGAACAGGGTTCAGCCGAGATCTCCATCGGAAACAGGCCTCCCGTCTTGGTCAAAGATTTCGATGCGCGATTTACTGGACCGCCCGATCACTTCACAGCCAGCCTTACAGGAAGCAGCAATCTTTGCTCCAGGTTCCGCATCGAGGCAAAGATCGCTGCATTCGACTTGACGTCCGCGGCTGAGGTCAAGTTCGAACGCCTGCGCCTCCGAGAGACATTTGATTCCTTTCTGCCTCGTGGATCGGAATACATCGAGGATGGCGAGATCAGCATGGACCTTGAGCTGTCTTCGCTGGGGTTGAGGCGGATCAACGCGGAGTTCGACGGATCGCTGCCGGCGCTGACGATTGTCCGGGAAGGTGAGAGGGCACTCATCAAAATAAAGCGTTTTAACGCGGTCCTCGCGCTCGACGAAGGAACCGGACGTGTCGCCGTTAAGCATCTGGATCTGACATCACCGCGCCTCACCGCCTCCGGTGAGTTCATGATTGACCGAGCGTCTTCGTTAGCCCTTGTCAGATTGTCGGCGCAGGACCTTGATTTGAAAGCAATCCGCGACGACGCCCTGCGAACTGCCGGCGATATCAGAATCGTCCAGCAGATATTCAACCATGTCCGCGGCGGAACGATTCCGAAGCTCACCTTCGAGAGCAAAGGCAAGTCGTTGCCCGATCTGGCAAAGGCTCAGAACGTCGTTGTGACCGGCGAACTGCGTGGTGGCCGGGTGTTTATTCCCGCCGCCGATCTGCATCTTGAGGACGTCGATGGATCTGTGGCAATCGCCGGTGGCGTTCTCGAGGGGCAAAGTGTTTCCCTGCGCGCCGGTGGGACAAGAGGATGGGATGGCAAACTACGGCTCGGGCTTGTGGGAAAGAGCCCTCCTTTCCATCTTGACATGATGATCGAGGGTAATGCCGCCGAGCTTCAATCCATGTCACTTCGTTTTGTGAAAAACGCATCGTTCCGCAGCGAAGTTGCGCGGATAGGTAACGTCAAAGGGGAATTGTTCGGAAGAGTCGTGCTCGGCGAGAGACTCGACGCGATCTCTCCGGTCGTATCAATCTTCAAGATGGACGTGACCGCCACCTATGAGCCGATCCCATTTCCCATAGCCATAAAAGGGGGTCGTTTCGTTTATAAGCAAAACACCATCAGGTTCGAAAACGTGCAAGGTACGGTCGGTCGCTCTGGCGGGGCGGCGCTCAGCGGGACATTGAACAATGACGCGAGCCGCCACGTGAAGATCGACTCGGGGCGCATGACGTTGGACTTGGAGCAGATACAGATTTTGCTCCAGGGTTTTAAAGAACTGCCATCACAGCTTGTCAATTTGCAGTCGGCCCGCGGCCAAATCGAGTTGGACAATCTCACCCTTACAGGCGCTTACGATAATCCCGTCGGATGGAGATTCGCGACCACGGGTCGTTTTGAACGAGTTGAGATAACCCATGCAGATTTTCCCGACCGCATCACTTTGTCCCGCGGCAAAGTCGCCGCAAATCGGGGGCGAATCACGTTTTCCGATGCAGCGGCGGTGCTGTCAGACGCTTCTGTGATTACCAGCGGAACCTTCGAATACGAAAAGGGAGGACCGCTTCAATTTGAGACCAGCGGGAGCGGAACCGTCGGCACGCAAATGACCGAATGGCTCAGCCGTCATATCAAATTGCCTGAAGAGTTCAGACTGCGTCCACCCTTGAAGATCGCGGCAGGGTTGCTTGCATGGCGCGCGGGTGGCGATATCTCTTTTCGCGGTCAGGTGACGGTCGCGAACGGGCCACAGCTTTCTATCGATGCCGTAAAGGGACCGCAGGGGCTCACGGTAAAAAATCTCACGATTGATGATGACGACCGGCGAGCCCGGATGACATTTAGACTTGCCAAGGACAATCTCGATTTGTCCTTCGTCGGCGAGTTGACCCAACAGACGATCGAAAAGGTATTTACATCTTTCCCTATGAAAGACAGCTCGCTAGCCGGTGACATGCAGGTTAGCGCTTCGCTAGCAGATCCCATCCGGGTCTCCGCCCGCGGGCAACTGAACGGGAGCCATGTATGGGTACCTTTGGGAACAGAGAAGGCTTTGTTCGAGAAATTTAGCGTCGAGGGAAGTGGGGAGAGCATGCTCGTTCGATCCGCCGATATCCTTTGGGGGAAGAGCCGCTTCAACGTTTCAGGGAAAGTCGCTAGTGCGAAAGAGATCGTGCGAGTGGATTTCGATGTAACTGGCGACCAGTTGGATTGGGAAGACCTGCGGCTCGTGTTCGGCGCGGAAGGTGAAAAGGGGCGACAAAAAAAAGCCGAAGCCATGTCCATGCCTGATGTGGTAGGCACGATCCGTCTAAAGACAGAGCGTTTCACGTTCGAACGTTTCAGCTTCACCCCGCTTGAGACCACAGCCTCCATCTCACCGTCTGGGATCAGAGCGGATATCGATCGCGGAATCGCGTGCGGTATCACAGTCAGGGGGCGCCTGGATGTCGTTGCAAAGGAGATTGGCCTCGATCTGCAGCTCTCGGCCTCGGAAGCGCAGCTAGAGCTCGCCACGGCGTGTCTTACGAATCGGCAAAACAACGTCAAGGGGGTTTACTCTTTAAGCGGTCGCCTCGCGGGACGCGGGAATCGAGACCGTCTGCTGCGATCTCTCAAAGGTAACTTTGAATTCAGCGCCCGCAACGGTGAGTTCATTCGAGCGCCCGGGATCGATGCTACTTTTGATTACCTTAACGGCACGGGTGATTTCAAAGTGCTATTCCCAGATCTAGACAGGGAGACATTTCCGTACCGTTTTGTCGGCGTCAACGGAAGGATTGAAGGCGAGATGCTTATGGCCGATGAAGTCAATATCGATTCATCCCGACTCAACTTGACTGGCCAGGGCAAAATCGACCTGGTGCGAAAACAGATCGACGGTAAAGGCCTGATCGCCGTCCTCAGACCGGCAGACGAGGTGATCAGTCGGATACCCGTAGTTGGCCCTATGTTGGGCGGATCTCTGGTGGGGATTCCTGTGCGGATTACCGGGTCGCTCGAGCGGCCCGACATTGCATATCTATCACCCGCAGACGTCGGCGCAGAACTGTTGAATGTCCCCTTGAGAATTCTCAAGATACCCGTCGGGGCGATGAGGCTATTTACACCCAGTGGAGACCGTCAAGATAAAACCATCACGAAGTGAATGTGAGGGGACTTATGAAAGTATGGCAGGGACAGGTGAGCTCTAATGGCGGAGGGCTTCATGGGTAAATCGTTCAGCGGCAAGATAATCCTCTTGTTGGCGCTCGTACAAGCGATCGCCGGCTTGCTGCGGGGGTTTAATTGGGTTCAACTCGGTGTAGATTTTTTGAGTCAGGGACTCTTGCTGTTGCCCATGATCGGTGCGGTAGCCGTCATGCGCGGGCTGTTCATTTCGGCGGTGGCGCTGCTGTATGTGTTGTTCGTCATCGGTGCCTTGCTGGGCAGAAGTTGGGCATGGTGGGCTTGTCTGCCCGCAGCGATAGTGAATCTGCTTCTGGTTCTGAGTGTCTTAGCCCAGGGAGCGCCTGTCGCAGAAGCAATCGTCTGGTCGGTGATTCCGGTAATTCTATTACTTTATCTCTTTTCCCAAACGGGACGCGCCGCGCTCAAGGCCGCTTAAGAATCCGGCTACGCCTATTAGACCGAAGTCATGGATAGCCCTCTTGCCTTTGCTACAGGTGACACCAAACCGAAAAGCCCGACTGCTAGTGAGGATAAGGCCAATTGCCTTTAGAGGGTCCGCAACAAATCGCCAGTAGACACGTTTGGCTTCTCCTGTTGATCGTCGTTGTATGCGGTTGTTGGCCATCGCGACCAACACCCGTCCAGCCCGGCATTGCCGGCTCCCAATACGTGCCGGATGCCTCCTTTGCAGGATTGGACGATGTCTATGCGGGCAGTGATGGTGCGGCTCTGGGCTATGTGAGATACGACAAGCCCGGAGCGAAAACAGCGTTAGTTTACCTGCACGGAATAGAAAGTCACTCTGGTTGGTTTGCCAAGGCGGCCACTCTTCTTCGTGACCGAGGATACGACGTTTACTGTCTCGATCGCCGCGGCAGCGGCATCAATCGTGAAAATCGGGGCTTTGTTTCGGGTCATGCCGATTCCTACAAGACGCTGTTAGCCGATCTCAGGACATTCATCCAGCCATTGCGCAACCGCTATGACTCGGTGTTTCTAGTAGGTCTTTCATGGGGGGGCAAATTGGCTCTCGGCTATGGCCTCACCCACCCGGAGGACATCCGCGGACTCGTCCTGATTACACCCGGCATTAGGGCGCTGGTCGATGTGAGCCTGTTCACCAAGCTCAGGATCCTGGTTTTTTCATGGACACAACCGCTGGAACCGATAGCTATTCCAATAGTGCCTGAAATGTTCACCACCACTCCGCGATACCTTGATTTCATTCACAGGGACCCACTGCGACTCAAGTATGCAACAGCCGGATTCTTTTTCGAAAGTCATCGACTCGACGGCTATATTGACGGTGTGATGTCCAGTCTTCGCCTGCCCGTTCAGCTCTTTCTTGCTGGCCGGGACAGGATCATCGACAACGAGGGTGTCCGGCTTGTGCTGGAGCAGGGTGCTCAGGACAAGCTAGAAATCGTGACCTACGAGGATCAGACCCATTCAATACAGTTCGACGCCCCGGAGCGCCTGGTTCAGGACATAGTCAAGTGGCTCAAACGATACCAGTGATCCCCGCCCGGGGACCTTTGCCCGTGTCGAAAGACTAATTCTTGAACGAGGCGCGGCTGAGTCATCGTATCCGTCTTTACGGAACGAGTTTTTAGTCTAGTCCCCAGGATATGTTTTCGGCGATTCTTGTATTCCAGTGGCGCAGGCGCTCAAGAAAGATGCTCGCGATACCTACTGCCAATCGGTAGCCCACTTCAAAATTGCTCTCGGCGATATCTCTCCAAACTTCAGATTTCCAGACCAAGACGGTGGTGGTGGTCTTTGAAGTTATCGTTGCGTACCGCGGCACGTTTGGTTTGAAAAAACAACCTTCGCCAAAAACTTGACCCGCCGAAAGCGTTAGGATCTCTAAATTCTGGTCCGCATTAACCAGGGCTACTTGTGCTGTGACCTCGCCTTCCAGGATCATGAAAATCTCATCGCCTTCAGAGAGCTCAGCAAAAATGATGTCCCCAGGTGAGTAAGTACGGGTCTCGGCCGAGTTCAAGAAGCGATCGATGATATCATCGCTGAAGCTTTTGAAAAGAGCGTTCCCTTTGAGTATGTCACGCTTTGCCGCCATTTAACTGTTCCTCCCTCAGTTATCGGTAGCCACTTCTCGCTCGGCTTCGAATTCTTTGGCAAAACCGGCGTCCGTGGTCAACCGCAGGATCTTGAATTGACCATCGGACTTCCCCTTCTCGACGGCGCGCTTGCGGTATCGATCAAACTCGCCAGACTTGATTATGCGAAGCACCGGGGAATCGAGCCGCATTGAATCGCGCTTGGATGCGTATTCCATGTTACGAGAGCGGAGCGCCCCTTCAAGAGACTTGAGCATAGCCTTTGCCTCCGGGTCGTACACGGGATGGTCAAATTCGATCAAGAAGACGTAACAGGGTTTACCCCCGCGCATTTCACCAATTGCCGCGATGAACTCGTAGCGTCCCTGCATAGGAGCAAAGGCATGTTCGACGGAAGCGAGAACCTGTGACTCATAGAGTTTCTCCCCCGTGAAGGAGACGACCCCTTTACCCTTTTGGACAAAGCGGAGAAGCGGCGTGTTTTCGTAAAAACCTGTGACGTCGACGATGTCGTTCATATCATATCGATAAAGCCCAGCACCGGTGGTCACATAAATATAGTACCGTTTACCTTCCTCGAGCTCCTCCGCCGTCAGGAGCTCGGCTCCCTTCGGCTTTCGATCTTCCTCCACCGGAAAAAACTCGTAGACGTTTGTGGGAATGGCCAGCACACCGGAGGACCCATGGTCAGTCATCGGGACCGAGCCGCGATGTTCGCTGGCAAAATAGCCGATATCACGAACCGGCAGAGCGGGAGGATAGTACTGGTCGAAGTTGTCGACATACATGCCGACGGTTCCACCTTTCCAACAGCCGATGGCTGCTAGCTCTGGCCAGACATGCCTGGGCAAGAGCCTACCGCTGCCCTGCGAAGCGGCCCTTTCAAGTGAAGCCGCGCGCGCCGGGTCGGCGCTCAGTTGTGCTTCTATTGCGGCACGAAGATCGTCTGGTACTTCAAACTCTCTCGAAAGTGTCCCATCACGTACATCGCGTATGATGGGTTCCGTAAAGTGGCCAAGGCGCTGGCCAAGCAACAGAACCGTACTCGGATTGCAAGTGTAGATGAGGCTGATCGATTGCCCCGCGGCAATGCGCAAAACACAGTAGTATTTAGCCTCATAGTCCTTGATTTCGTAAACCTCGTAGGGACACGAATAAAGTGACTTGATCGCCTTCGGTATATTTTTGTAGGCATGTCCCGATTCGGCCCCACAGGGTATCCCGCAAGGCGCATAGGACTCCACTTCCGGACTCACCAGGGTTAAGATTCGTCCGCCAAATACTCGGTGGTCCCGTTGCAATGCGGACAACCAGATGCGCATAAGGTAGGATTTTGCAGGGCGACTTTCCGCGGTAACCGGGATGTGTTTTGATGCCCCGGTCGTGCCGCTGGTGGTGGCAAAAAAGACGGGTTGTTCGGCCGTCAATTGCTTTGCTTCGCCGCGTAAGCTCGCGTCTATGTAAGGTTTCAAGTCATCATAGGTGGCTATCGGTACGCGCCTTTGAAAATGTCCGAAGCTCCCAATGTTGGCGAACCGATGGGCCTTGCCGAACGCCGTTTCCCGGTTTTTAGTAACAATGTGATTCAGCAATCGTTCTTGTGTTTCGGTTGGCTTGCGGCACTGATCGCGGAAGGTTGCCAGCGTCCGCGGTCCCAAAAACGAAAACATGAGATTTATAAGCGAGGACATGGTTCGATCGCTCCTGCTCTGTTTCAGGCCTTTTCTACAATCGCCTGCTGAACGGTCCAGCGCTTGAGAACCGCCTCATTCATTGCGACTCCCAGACCAGCGCCTTTCGGTCTTGCCGGTGGTCGCCCGCCGTAGCCAAACTGTAGAACTGGCTCTGCAGGATCCTCGCGCAGAAGATGATATCCGAAGCAGCCTTCCGCATAGCGGACCTTCTGCACAGCCGCGACAAGTATCAGGTGGGCAGCCGAGAGCAACGAGGACTCGCCCACCTGGCATCCGATCTGGAGAGTCAAGCCGGCATCCAGTGCCTCGCGACAGCGAGCCAACGACGCCATGAGTCCCCCGCACTTTGAGATTCTCACATTGACTGCTGTACAGGCATGTTCGTTAATCAATCTCCTTAGGGAAGCGCGGTCGCTCAGGCCCTCGTCGACCATGACCCCCAATCCGGACTCCTTCACCACGCGGGCAAGTCCGCTGATGTCCCCTGCAGCGATGGGTTGTTCGAAGGAGCTCACGCCATACCTGGCGAGATCGCGCATGGCGCTGAGGGCCTCGTCTACACTCCAGGCCATATTCGCGTCGGTGCGGATATCGACGTTCTTTCCGAGGACACGTCTAGCCAAGTATCCGAGGTGGGTATCGGCTCCGCCCCCGAGTTTCAACTTTACTTGGCGAAATCCGTAAAGGCGAATCTTGATTAGAGTCTTCAAAAATTCAAAGCCGGATTCGGCCGATAGGACAGGGCTGTATTTTACGTTATCAGGAAACCGATCTCCGTCTCCGAGCCGGACCGGCTCTTGAAGAGCGTGCCCGAAACAATCAAGGAGCGCCAGATCGACGGCGCACCAAGCTGCCGTTTGTGGCCCGGTCGCGCTGCCCCACTTCTCGGGCGCCTTACCGTCGCATTCGATGAGGAATGCCTTCACTTGGTCCAAAGAATTAAATTTCATCCCCAGCATGCGGGACAAGAGTTTGTCACGCAAAAGCTTAAACGCCTCGTTTCTGCTTTCTCCCGTAACATACTCGCGAGGCAGACACTCGCCGTAGCCTACATGCCCGTCGTCCGTGGCGCATTTAACAAACAGACTGGAGGAAGAATTCCGCTCTGCCGCGGCGTGCTTGAACACTCTGCGGAACGGTAAATCGACTGCAAATATCTCGAATTTCGATATGCAAGACACTTCGGCGCGCCCGGGACTTACTGCCGATTCTTAGTCAAATCCAAAGCATTCAGCTATTGGACCAAAGTCCAATATAAAAGTCTCCGGGTTCCGCGTAGGGTGGCGCAGATCTATTCTGTGCACGCGTTAACGGCGGGAAGCACTCCAGGAAATCATGCAATCGACAGTGCGCTTAATTTTACTTTGCTCTGCTGGCCCTTGGTCGATAAGTTTTTCCTTGCTCGGAGCGAATTAACGATCGCCATCAATAAGGCGTTTAAGGAAGCAGGTATTCAAATCCCGTTCCCGCAACAAGACGTGCATGTCCACTGGCTCGACGGCCCGGGGGCGGGCAGCCGAACCATCGGAGAGGTCAAACGACGAACGAAGCATGAGCCTACGGAGTCCCCCGTTGCTTTCAAGAAAGGCGCCTCGTTAAGAAGTTCACAGTGTTGAAAGAAAATCTGTGCCAGTACTCGCACTCCTTCAGGGCCTGCGGAGCGTCTTATGAAACAACTGATTCGTGAACCGCTTGTACAATTTCTGATCATCGGAGCGGTTTTATTTGGACTCTATCGTTTGCCGGGCGGAGAAGCCGCTCCGGGAACGAGCAATCGCATCGTCATTACTGCCGGCGATATCGAGCAGATGCGCGCGATTTTCGCGAGGCAGTGGCATAGACCTCCGACCGAAGAAGATCTGAAAGGGCTTATTGCCGCGCGTGTTCAGGAGGAAGCGCTGTATCGCGAGGCCCTCGCGATGGGATTGGATCGCGACGATACCATTATCCGGCGCCGTCTGGCGCAGAAGCTTGAGTTTCTCACCGAAGACGTTAGCGATCTCGGAAACCCAACGGATGCTGAATTGACGGAGTTTTTTAAGGAACATGGCGATCGCTATCAGGTCCCGAGCCGGCTGTCGTTTGAGCACATTTATTTCAGCGTTGGCAAGCGGGGCAAGAGAGCTGAACAGGACGCCAAGAACGATTTGGCGCGCTTGCGCGCCGGAGCAGCCGTGGCGGTGGCCGACGAAATGGGCGACGCGTTCCTTTTGGAGTACGCGCACAAACGAGCCACGCTGGAAGAAATCGACAAAATCTTCGGAAGTGGTTTCGCCGGCGAGTTGACCAAAATCCCCTTACGGGAATGGCAGGGACCCATCGCTTCGGGATACGGGCTGCATTTGGTCAAAGTCGATGAACATGAGACGTCGCGCGCTTCGAGACTGGACGCAGTGCGCGAGCAAGTGAAACGAGACTGGCTCGATGCGCGGCGCCGGCAGATAAAAGAAGCGGCTTTCAAGAAACTCAGGGAACGTTATGAAGTGGTCGTCGATGACAAAGCATTGCGCGCGGCTGAGATTGCGCATAGCGACAGCGCTCAGGGGAACGACCGGTGAAGCGCTCGTTGTTGCTTGGGACGATATTTCTCCTCTGGGCTTCGCCATTAATCGGCCACGAGACTCGGCCGGCATATTTAGAAATCAAAGAAACCGCGACTGGACAATATCGTATCCTCTGGAAGCGTCCCATTCTCGGCGAGGTCGCCCTGCCGCTCGATCTTCGCCTGCCGGGCAGCTGCCAGGATGTGGAAGCGCCTACCCACTACGCCACGGTCGGTTCGTTGACCGAACGGCGCGTGATCACATGCGGAGAGAGTCTAGGAGGAAAAACGAT
>DASTOD010000334.1:0-2216 GCA_035762645.1 Binatia bacterium
AGGGCGATCTGAGCGAACTCTACCGCGCGCTTCCCGGCCGCGACTTCATCATGGTCGATGGATTTGACGCAGCCGATCAAAACGGTGACAGCAATGAGCAACAGACAATAGCGCAACTACCCCCCAAATCTCGCTCCGCCAAGCAAGAGAAAACCAATCGGTAAAGGCTCTGATTACCGTCGTAGGATAGGGCGAATCGAAAAGGAGAGTCAAGGCAGAACGCAAAACCTACCGGGCACCGCGCAAATCGGCTCCTTGACGAACGAGCTCGTTTTGAACCTCAGCCGTGGCTACAGACCGCGGCGGTGTGCCGTGGCGGGTCGCGAGTGCGGCGCAAACGCCGGCCGCTTGGCCGGTCGCCATCGACACGGGCATAACACGGTACGAAGAATGAGCCTCATGGGTGCCCGAGATGCACCGGCCTGCGACGAGAAGTCCCTCGACCTCGCGGGGCAGGAGACACCGCAGAGGGATATCATAGGCTTGCCCGGGGGGCAGCCGTCGAAGCCTCGTGCCGCTACCTTCAGGGTTGTGAATATCGACAGGATAGGTACTGCGCGCGATGACATCGGGAAATTTTCTGGCTTGTAAAATGTCGTCGGCCGTCAACTGATAATCCCCCAATATTCTCCTCGTCTCGCGCACTCCGACCTGGACCCCGCTCTGGACGACATAGGAACGCTCAAAACCGGGCACATAATGGCGCAAAAAATCCGCAATCTGGCGCATCTGCCGGCGGCTCTCCCACTCGGCGAATGTCAAGTCCCAGACCTCCGTACCGAGCACTTTCATCACCCGTGTGCTGTTGACGCTGACTTCGCGATCATGAGGAGTTGCAAAGAAAAGGATGTCCTCTCTCGATAGCCGGAGCTTGCCGTCAGCGCTGGCTTTGCGGATGAGATCCCAGAGCCCGTGAACACCGCGCCATTGATCCGGATGCTGCTTGACGTAAGCCTCGAATGACGTGCGCTCGAATTCGGCCACCCGAAACATCAGCGTCATGGGCTGCGCGAGATGGTCTTCCTCTCTACCGATTTCGTAAGGCGCCCCTGCCCGCGCTGCTATATCCCCATCTCCGGTGCAATCGACAACGGCGCGCGCGCGAATCACAAGCGGGCCGGATTTGGTCTCGAACACGACACCTCTAAGCTGATGATCGCCAAGGACGTCACTGGCGAAAGCATGCAATAGAAACCGCACTCCCGCCTCATCGAGAAGCTCCAACGCGACCTGCTTGAAAACTTCCGGATCGAACGGCACCACATATCCCGTCTTTAAAGAAGGTGGGATCGCTCCCCCGGCTCTAACCAGACGGTCGAGGAGGAGGCTTACCGCTCCGGCTAGAACCGGCTCTCCCGGTCCATGGTCCGTCGGCAGAAGGGTAGTCGAGCCTTTTTGCTCACGCCTGGGCGATTGGGTATGAAACGACATGAGGGGCATGACCAGAGCGGCGGTGGCGTTGCCCCCTAAAAAGCCGTAGCGCTCCGCCAAGATCACCTCGGCGCCGGCGTGCGCGGCACCGAGCTCCGCGCCGAGACCCGCCGGGCCCCCGCCGACCACAAGCACATCGGTTTCGGCCGCGAGTTGCGCGGCTCGCGGCGGCAAAGTGACGGAGAGCGAATGTTGCGGGCGGCCAAGCGGCGGCATGACCCTCAAGAATAACGTTTTGAATCGTTTTATGCCGGGTGAAGAGATCGCAACAGGTCACAGAGCATCTGATTGGTTTTTTTGGCGCGCTCTTGGAGCGCGGGGAATCTTTCTTCGAGTCGTTTTTTTATGCGGTCCCAGGTGTCCCAGGAGCGGTCCAGAAACGCGCACAGTTTACCTGTGTTCAGGGCCGTGATCGGCGGCATCGGCATTTCCAGATCCGACAGAAACCCGGATACTTTTGAGGCATAGGGCAGGGACACGAACGGAACTTTCTGAATCGCGGCGAAAATCAAGAAATGGAGTCGCATGCCGACGGCGAATGACATGTGCTTCATCAACCCCGCGACCTCACCGGAACTGTACTCTCCTTTGAGCACGTTGGCCCGCTGCGCGTTGGCCATTTTCGAGATCACGGCGTGCGAGTGCTGGGGGTCCTTAGTCTCTCCGCCCTCCATCGGAACAAACACTACCTGGGCATCGTAACGCTCCACCCTGAAATCCGCCGCATTGGCAAGAATGGCGTGGTACTGTTCGATATTGAGATCGGGTGCCGCCGGGCCGGGTTC
>DASTOD010000335.1:0-2799 GCA_035762645.1 Binatia bacterium
CGGCGCGGATCATCGTTCAGTTTTTGGAATTGGTTTATGATTACCAGGTCAACAAAATGCCGTCAGGCGTAAGGCGTTAGGGGTGAGGGGATTGGATGTCGGATCAAGAACCCGTGAGGCGCAGGCGTCAGGCGTCAGGGGATTGATGTCGGATCAGACCGCTTAGCATTTTATCTATGCGCTCCATCTGAGCATCTATATTCGACCAGCTTTCTCCACTGAGATAGCCGAGCCGTTTTGCAATCTCGCCTTGCGTGTCAAGCTCGCTCAAAGATCCCTGAGCCATATGAAGATAGTTAACAAACTCTTTCTTCGTATGCCTGCCCGCTCCTTCGGCAATGTTGCTCGGAATACTGATGGCTGCCCTTCTGATTTGATTTGTCAGACTGTAACTTTCGCGCGTGGGGAAAGATTCCGTTACCGCATACACTTCACTTACTAGATCAATAGCCAGTCTCCATACATCCAATTTCTTGTGCGGCTTGTCCATTGTTCCCTCCTCTCCAGGCTTTTTCTTGCTTTTTGCGCCTAACCTTTGACGTCTTAGGCCTAACCGATTCTTCTCTCTTGATCCGTAACGGCCCTTCTTGTCGTCCGTCATCCCTTTGAACTGTTAGACGACAGGAATTGACAATCCGTAATTCGCATTTTCGAAATCCCGCGCGTGACCCCTGCTCACCCCTCACGCCTCACGTGGCCTTTTCCGCCCAAAGGGGCTTCCCCTTACCCCTCACTCCTCACGCCCTAACGGGGTTTCCACTTACCCCTTACCCCTAACGCCTAACGGTGTTTTCGCGCTTCCTGAAGAAACGAGAAATCGAGGAGCGACGCGGGGTCCGGCGTGGCCCCAGGCGGTTGACCCGATTCTTTCGCCAAGTTCAAAACGTCGCGGATTTTGCCCAGGCCGACCTCGCCATCCGGAACAAGGACGGCCTTCGCATCGCGATATACTTTGCTTGCCGCAGGTGGCTGCAAGCTGAATGTCGAGGCGAGAAAGGCCACGGCAAGATCGGTTTTTTGTTGATAGAGCCGCAGCGATTTCAACGCCGCCCGCACCACGCGCCTCACCTGGTTTGGCTCCGAACGAATTTTCCTGTCGCTGGTAATGATCCCGTTGATAGTCGGCGCGTCGGGGACTTCCTTTCCCAGGAAAGCCAGCGAGTGGAATCCTTTATCTTCCGCCAGCACGGAATAGGGCGGCGCCATCACGGCGCCGTCCAGAACTTTCGCGCTCAAGCCTTGAAAACCGATCGGAGAGATTTGGCCGGAAACATAAGTTACATCCTTGTCGGGGTCCAAGCCGTGCTTTCTGAGGAAGCGTCTAAGAACTAAATGAGGGGTGTCTCCGGGAAAGCTGATGCCAATCTTCTTGCCTTTGAGCATCACGGCCTCACGGATCCCTGGCTGGGTTAACAACCAAAAAGCCGCCTTATCGTCCAGCGCGAAAATCAGCTTCATCGGGAAACCGCGTGTGGCGCCCCGTAGAGCAGCGCCGCCGTGGCCGATGTAATCCAACTTTCCGGAGTGTAGAGCCGCTATCGCTAAATCGGTCCGCATCACCTGGATTTCCATCGCCAGCCCTTCATCGGCGAAGAGCCCTTCCCGGATGCCGAGGAGAATCGGTGCATATTGCACAGCCATCACCGGCACGGCAAAAGTGATTTTTTCTTGGGCCAGACAGCGCGCAGCGAAACTGACAGCGAGCAGGCAAGCGAGGAAGAGAGAGATTAAGCAGTTCATAAATATTATCGCGCCAAGGCCTGTCCTGAGCCAAGTCGAAGGGCTCAGGACGGGCTTTGCGCGAGTCGGACTTATCCTTCGTTCTTCGTGACGAAGCGGGGACGGATGAGACCGATCAACGCGGGCAAGAGCAGAAGCCCTCCCAGCATATTCATGGTCAGGATCACGAGCAGCTGATAGCCCATTTCAGCCTGAAATCTAAGTGGAGATAGTGACCAGAAGGCGATTCCCGCCGAAATAAGAAAGGCGGTGTAAAGGACCGCTCTGCCGGCCGTTGCCGTGCCTTCGACGATTGCAGCGGAAAGGTCGGAGCGATCTTTTCGACGATATTCCTCGATGACGCGCGAGACGATATAAATGCCGTAATCCTCACCAAAACCGATGCCGAGGCTGATGACCGGCAGCGTGTTGACGTTCAGCCCCACGTTCCAGTAGGCCATCAGCGCCATCCCAAAGGTATTCGATAGCAGGACCACTCCGACGAAGAGAAAACCGGCGACCAGTGACCTGAAACCGACAGCGCAGAAAACGAGCTGCGCCAAGAGCATCAAGCCGAGCGTGAGCTTGTCGGAACGGCCGATCACTTCATTGGCAGCAGCGACTATGCCGGCGTAACCGCTGGCCAGCTTGAACTCGGCGCCCGGCACCGGATGGCTGCGAATGAATTCCGTGGCGCGCCCTACCACATCGCGCAGCGTGTCCCCTTTGTGGTCGTAGAGAAAAAACGTCACGCGCCCATGCTGAAAATTGTAGTTAACCCAGCGGTCGAAATCTCCCGGCTCGCTGCCGTGTTCGGCCACCATTAGAATTCCGCCCACGTCATCGGCCGACCGCGGCAGCAGACCCCAGCGCGGATCGTTGTAATGCAAGACCGTATTGATCGGGCGTGTGAGATCCACCAGGGAGTCGGTCGCGCCGACATGAGGGGAGCGGAGCATGTGGCGCTGAAAGGCCTCCATGGTCTCCAACAACTTTGGCGATTTCATGGTGTTTTCTGCTTGCCCCTGAACGATGACGTAAAGATGGTCCGTGCCCTGAAACTTTTCGTTGATATGGCGC